>CANPYC010000042.1 GCA_947587615.1 Candidatus Gastranaerophilales bacterium
CAGCACCAATTATTGATTTTCTGTCTGTAATGTTATCAATTGCACTATCAAGTTTATCTAATGCGTCTGAAAAGTCTGTTACTGCTTTATCTCCACCTTCGCCTTTTGCAATATCTACAAGGCTAAAACCTTTATCTGTTGTATCTATACCTGTTAATGCAGAAAAAGATATTTTTTTGAATAACTCAGCGTCAGCTGTAATTGTGTTATCTTCAGATGAATTTGCACCAACTTGGAATGTAGCGCCTTCATTTGCTAAACCTTTGTTATCTTTATCTCCTTCACCAAACAATGTTAATGAAGAATACTTTGTAGAAGTACCAACACGGTCTATTTCACTAATCAAAGCTTGAACTTCATCATCCATTGCTTTAATTTTTATGAGTCGAAAAAAGATAAAATTGGTATATAAAAACCGCAGGGTAGACTTTAGGCTACTATCTCGCTTTGAATAAGGGATATTCAGTAAAATTACAATAGCCCAAACCTTGAAAACGGTAGACTAAAGTCTACCCTACGACTTAACCAAACAATATTAATTAAGAAAACAAACTAGATTTTAGTCTGCTATCTCGCTTGGAGTAAGTATATATTCAGTATAATTACCGTAGCTTAAACCTTGAAAACGGTAGACTAAAGTCTACCCTGCGGTTTTCTATCACAATTCTTTTATTAATTTTCCACATCTTGCTAAGAATGATAGATGAAACGGCAGACCAAAGTCCACCTAACGGCTTACTATTTTCATCCTTTTGAAAATCACCCGCCCCTCACCAATGACATGAGCAGAATTGAGTTCAAAAAGATTACCGCAAGGTTTTTAACTTTTTAAGTCCGTCGTTACCTTTACTACCATTTTCAAACTTGTCTAACTACCCTGCAATTATAATTCTCCGCCGTAGTAGTTTAATATTTGCGAGGCGGACTTCAATCCGCCCGTTATAACTACCCTTTATAACTACTATTAGCAACTTTTGAAAATTAAATCCGTTTTAAACTTATCTAAAGCCAAAAATTATACATTTTTAAATATTTTTTGAAGCTTTAGTTGTATTATCATAACCACTATTTACACCGAATTGAAATGCTGCTCATCATTATTACCGCCCAAGACCTTCTTTATTGCCAAAAATTTAAATAATCCGCACCAAAAGCCCGCAAGACCAAACGCAACATTAACAATAAAAAAGCTCGCTTTTAGCGAGCTTAATTAGTTGATTAGTTTATTAGGATTAAAGAGTTGTCAGTAATTATAATCTTATTGCACTATTTTGAATTTCTTGGCTTATCTTTTCTTTTACCTGTTGAAGCTCTGTTTCTTCAGACGTTGTCAACATCGTAAGTTCATCAATTTCCTGTTGAATTTCTTCTTCTTTTTCTTTTAGATATGTTGAATAGTATTCTTCTGCAAATTCTTTCAATGCCTCATCATAAAAATTATTATACATACTTTGTGTATCCAAATTTCCGTTTTCATCAAAATACAACGTCGCTTGAGCCGCCAAGGCAGGGTTATTGTAATACTGCTCCTGCGTTACACTATTATACATATTCTCATAAGTGTCTGTTTGAAGCTGTGCTGCCTCACTGACACTCATTTGAGCGTTAGTATTAAAATCAAGAGCATCACCAAAAAGGCTAAACCCGAGAGAGCCTATCTCGTTAGGGTCGACAAAACCATCTCCAATGGCACTTGCAAAAGATGACAGTCGTTTAAGCGTATTTTGCAACTGCAACTTTTCATAATTGTGTTGGCTCAAACTGCTTTGCAGCTCACTTTGTCTGGCTGCCAATGTAATCCAACCCATTACACACACTCCTAACTAAATTTTTAAACTAACCTTACATTATAATAAAGTTATTTTTCTCTGATTAATTGACATATTTTATTTTTTTATGTTACATAACTTAACAAAAAAATCATATTTTTATAGTTTAATTAAAATATGATTGATGATAATTTTTTAAATGAATATGAAAATATCCTATGCGCTACTTCACGTCCTTCAAGATACATAGGCGGTGAATACGGTTCATATAACAAAGATTTTGACTCAAGCAAAGTCAGATTTTTATTTGCATTTCCCGATAAATATGAAATCGGCATAAGCAACTTTGGTCATAAAATTATCTATGACTTAATTAACAAAAAAGAAGGTTTTTTATGCGACAGGCTCTATGCGCCCGATATTGATTTTATTGAACTTTTAAAAAAATATGATAAATCTCTTTATGCTCTTGAAACAAAAAGAAAACCGCTTGAATTTGATATTGTGGGTTTTAGCTTGCAATATGAAATGTGCTACACAACCGTTTTAAAAATGCTTGAATTATCCGATATCCCTATTTTTTCAAAAGACAGAACTAACTCTCATCCGATTATTCTTGCGGGCGGTCCTTGTGCAACTAACCCAAAACCTATGAGCAAATTTATTGATATTTTTGTTATAGGAGACGGTGAAGAAGTAAATCTTGAAATAATGCAAAAGTATCAAGAGTTAAAAGGTAAACTATCAAGAGAAGATATAATTAAAGAACTTGCTAAAATCCAAGGAGTATATGCTCCAATTCTAAATAACAAAACCAAAAAAAGAATATCACCTCTAACCTATGAAAATCATCCTAAAAACTCGCCCGTTTCTCATTTTGCTTCAATCCACGATAGGGCGGTTGTGGAGCTAAGGCGAGGTTGCGGAAGGCTATGTCGTTTTTGTCAGGCTTCTCATACAAATTTACCCATAAGAGAAAGAAAAAAAGAAGATATTATAAAAATTGCAAAAGAATATACTAAAAACACAGGCTATGATGAATATTCCCTCCTTTCATTGTCATCAAATGACCATAGTCAAATAGAAGAAATATTAAAAGAGCTTAACTGCCACTTTAAAGATAGCGGAATAAACGTTTCTTTGCCTTCTCAAAGGGCGGATAAATTTTCCCTTGAATTAGCCAAGCTTGCAAACTCCGAAAAAAAAGGAGCAATAACAATAGCCCCTGAAGCAGGAAGCCAAAGAATGAGAGATGTTATCAATAAAAATCTTTCAAAAGAACAGATAATTAACGCTACAATATCCTGTATTAAAAACGGCTGGAATAGGATTAAATATTATTTTATTATAGGGCTTCCTTTTGAACGGTATGAAGATTTAGAAGCAATTGTTTCATTAATTGAAGACGTTAATGCCTCTTGCAGACATGAGGGGCTTAAATATCCTCAAATTACCTGCTCAATTTCAATTTTTGTTCCAAAACCGCATACGCCCTTCCAATTCGCAAGACAAAATACAATTGATGAAATTGATAAAAAAATTAAATATTTAAAAGAATTAAAAACAAAAGTAAAAAATGCAAAATTCAATTTTCATAACCCGAAAATGTCTGCTCTTGAAGCTTTTTTTGCTCGTGGGGATGAAAAAACAGCCGATTTTATTTTTGAGCTGTATAAAAATAACGCTTATTTAGAATCTTGGGATGAAAACTTAAATTTTGATTTATATAATAAAATTTCATCTAAATTATCAATTGATATTGAAAAGCAAGTGTCATGCGAACTTGATACAAATATTGAGCTTCCTTGGGATGTTATTGATTGCGGTATTAATAAAAGCTGGCTTTTAGATGAATATAATAAAGCAAAAGAAGCAGCTACAACAATACCTTGTGAAGTTAAGTGTTCAAATTGCGGGGTGTGCAAAAACTTGAAAACTTCTAAAATACTTGCTAAATAAGCTTTTTTAAATTCCTTAGTTCTTAAAGATTGACCCTGTTAGCTGTGAAAATAGCCATGGTAGTCCATTTTTCTTATTTCATCATCACTATACATTGTTGCTTGCAAGTTATTTTTCTTTAATACACCGTCAAAAATTTCTTCAAAACCGCATTTTGTATAGAGATATCTAAAATTCATATCATAGTCAAAATCGCCAAATATAAATAAATTATTTCCTTCTAAATTGCGCATTTTTATAAAGCATTCTTTAGCTTCTTCATCCTTCATATAGGGCCAAAAATTTCTGCAAAATATAATATTATTTTTTGTTTTAATATCATCAAGCCCTTCTAAAAAAGATTTTACTTTAAATACCGCCTTATCTTTTAAAATATCATTAGCGGAAGCAATATAGCTTGTCGGGGTTACTTTTGCAATTGTTGAAAAATATTTACTAAAGCCTTGCTGAGTGTTGTTATCAATGCTTGAAATATCGGATAGATTACAGCAAACTTGTTTTGAGCGTGCTTTTTCAATTATATCGGGGTCAATATCATAAGCTTGAATAGGGAAATATTTTTCAGAATCTTTATGAAGCGCTTCTAATAAGCTCATAATTATTGTATAAGTTTCGCTGCCATCAGAACAGCCAAACTGATAAATATTAACAGGTTCACTGTTTTTATATTTTGAATTCAAAAATTTACACAACTCAAGCCAATCATAAGGTTTAGACCTAAAAAACCATGTAGCGTTTGAATTTATAATTGAAGCATGGGTTTTTTGAGTATCATCTTCGCAAGAATCTTTACAAGGAATACAAGAAGAATAGTAGTCTTTAGAGAAACATTCGTTCGTAAGAGTATTTCTGTAATATGTTTTAGCGTTTGTACCAAAGCTTGGTTTGTTATAAGGTTGTGATGGCAAAAAATTAACTTTCATATTTATACAAAAAACAAAAATAATTTTTTTTGCTAATTTTCATCAATAACTTCACACACTGTTTTTAAAAAATTATTTATGTCTATTGGTTTTGTAATATAGTTATTAATTCCGAGTTTTTTTGCTTTCAGTTTATCGCAATCCATTGCATAAGCAGAAACAATTACAACAGGAGGAATATTTACATTCTCGTTTTTTAACTTTTCCAAAACACCAAACCCATCAAGCTTAGGGAGTTGAATATCTAAAATTATAAGGTCATAGGTATTATTTTTTATTTTTTCAACCGCACAAACACCGTCATACGCTTTATCAACATCATATTTTTGATATTGTAAAATATCAAAAAACAATTTCATATTTAGCTCATTATCTTCAACAACTAAAATTTTTTTCATAATACCATTTTTTTGAACTCCATTATAAAAGTTGTTCCCTTGTTTAATTCGCTCTCAAGGGTAATTTTACCGTTATGAAGCTTTACAAGCTCTTTTGTAATTGTTAAGCCGAGCCCTGTTGAACTTTGATTTTTAGTATATATATTATTTAAATGTATAAATTTTTTAAATATTTTATTATGATATTTTTTATCAATTCCAATTCCATTATCTTTAATTTTCAGAATATAGTCTTTGTCGCAAGTCGTTGAAATAATTTCAATTTTTCCGCCCTCTTGAGTATATTTAATTGCATTTGATAAAAGATTATAGAGAATTTGTTGAAATTTTTGATAATCCGCTTTTATTATTCCATCATAATTTGAAATAAATTCAACTTTAATATTTTTATTTTTATATAATGGCTCTAAAATATTTATCACTTCTTCTATTGTTCTTTTAGATTCAAGTTCAATCGGAGAAAAGTTAATAGCATGCGCTTCAAGCTTTGATATATCTAAAATTTCATTAATCATACCAAGTAAATGTAAACTTGAAATTTGAATATCTTTAATATATTCAGCCTGTTTCTCGTTCAATTCACCAAAAATTTTACTGTCTAATGCCTGAGAAAAGCCGATAATAGCATTCAAAGGAGTTCTTAGCTCATGGGAAATATTAGCCAAAAAAAGATTTTTTGCTTTATCCATCTCTTGCAATTTTTTATGTTGTTTTTTAACCGTTTCAACTGCGTTATCTTTTTCAATAATTGCATCTTGCAAGGCTTTAAGCTGAATTTTGAATACTTCGTTTAATTCATAATCTTTAATTTTATAGCTTAATATATTAACGCTTGTCAAAAAGGCTTTTTTTGTTTTGATATCAATTTCACTATCCGAGCTTAAAAGACAAAAACCAAAAACCGATTCTCTGATTTTCAACCTTACTAAAACAGTATTTTTATAAAGCAGAGCGTCTTTTTTTGTTTGAAGTTCGATAATCTGTTCGCTTGAATTAATTAACTTATCAATATATGTCTTTTGGAAATTATATTCATCAATTGTCTTGTTAATATTTAAAGCGCTTTTTAGTATAAAGCTTTCATTCTCTAAAAAGAAAATACCTAACGATGAATTTACAAAAATTGATGACATCATCTCTAAAACCATAGTGTAAAAATTTACATCTTTAACATCGGCTAAATTGATAATGTCATCAATTAAATTTAAACTTTTTTCAATAATACCTGCCATGATTTAATTATAAGCTAACTATCAAATCGGGCAAATTTGTAACATAATTATAATTTAAATACATAACCGCCTTTTGCAGCATTCTCAAGAATATCCTGATTAATTTTTGTCCTGAGATTTTTAATATATTTATATACATAATCACAAGGTAAATTTAAAATCGAAGCCAAATCTCTGGCATAGACAATTTGTCCCTGATGTTTTGCAAAATGTTCCAAAACCAAATCTTCTCTTTGAGTAAGCGGTTTTTTGCAAGTAATTTTAGATTTAACTTCACTTAATAAATCCTTTTTTTGTAAAGAAAGAATGCTCTCTCCTAAATCCAGTGCATTTTTTGCAGTTATTGCAATTTTTTGTTTAGGCTGCTCTTTTACGCTTGACGTATAAAGTCTTTTTTCATTTTGCTGCATAACGATATCGATAATATCGCTTGTGTGCTTATTTTCTTCTAAAGTCTTACCGAGTTTTTTTGCATATTCTTCAAGAGTGATTTTTTCTAAAGAGCTTCTCCACTGTTTAATTTCTTCTTTGCTAAGATATTGGCTCATCATTCCTCCATAAATATCTCAATCTCGTTTTCTATATTATTTTTATATCACAACAAATAATTGAAAAACAGCATATATTGCATTACGTAAATTTTTTTTAAAATCGTTAAAATTGAAGAATTTTCTATTGACATTAAAAAGCCTGCAAGCACAAATTACTCACAGGCTTTTTGTTATAATTTTTTGATTAATTAGTCTTTAGCGTGTCCTGCCGTACCTAAAACATCTCTCATTTTGTGCATTACCATTTCCTTAACAGCGGTTCTGCCGGGGCCCATATATTCTCTCGGGTCAAATTTTTCAGGATGTTCGATAAAGAATTCTCTTATAGTTGAAGTCATTGCTAATCTTAAATCTGTATCAATATTAATTTTAGCTACACCGTGTTTTGAAGCATAGTTTAACATTTCTTCGGGAACTCCTTGAGCGTCAGGTAAGTTTCCTCCGAATTTATTACATTTTGCAACAAATTCTTTAGGAACTGAAGATGAACCGTGAAGAACAATCGGATAATCGCCAAAACCTGCTTCTTTTAAAGCATCTTTGATTTCTTTCAGTCTGCCAAAATCAAGTTTTGCTTCGCCTTTAAATTTATAAGCGCCATGAGAAGTTCCGATTGCAATTGCTAATGAATCACAGCCTGTTTGTTTAACAAATTCAACCGCTTCTTTAACGTTTGTATATTTAGCGTCTTTATCGCTAACTTTAACGTCATCTTCAACACCTGCAAGTTTTCCAAGTTCAGCTTCAACCGAAACGCCTCTTGCATGAGCATATTCAACAACTTTTTTAGTAACCGCAACGTTTTCATCAAACGGGAATCTGCTTCCGTCAATCATAACCGATGAAAAACCGCCGTCAATACAAGCTTTACAAATTTCAAAATCAGCGCCATGGTCTAAGTGAAGTGCAATAGGTACTGTTGTTGTAGCAAGAGCCGCTTCAACAAGTTTTATTAAGTATGTTTGATTAGCATATTTTCTCGCCCCTGCGGAAACTTGTAAAATAATCGGTGATTGGGTTTCTTCAGCGGCTTCTGCTATACCTTGCAAAATTTCCATGTTGTTAACGTTGTAAGCTCCGATAGCGTAACCGCCGGCTAAAGCTTTTTTGAACATTTCATTTGTTCCAACCAGTTTTCTTTCTGCCATATTTTTATCCTTCTAAAAATACCTCTACATCTTAAATTTATATCAAAAAAATTTTTTCTTCAAGTTGCTTTACAATTCTGATACTATTAAGAATTGTAAAAATTTATTTAAACAAATCTAAAGTCTAAAATCAACAAGCCGTTAAAGTTTAATAAGAAATTGTGTATATTGAATTAAAGGAGCAAAAAATGGGTATAAATAGTTCGGGTGAAGGCAATTTTAAAAATATCAATTTTATGCAGCCAAAACCACAGGCACCACAAGCTGAAGTACAGGTGCAACGTGAAGCAATGGCGCCAAAACAGCCACCGCTTGCTGACTTTGAAAGTATAGTAGAACAAAATAATATTCAACCTCCGAACCAACAAGATTTTATGCAAAATTTTATGCAAAGCGAAGACTATTTGAATATTATGCAAAATATACATGAAAGCGAAGGCGCTAAGGAACTTTTGGAGGCAATGAATTCATTAGGTGTAGGTGATGAATTTGGGCAAAAATCCAATGATTCCATAAATAAAGCTAAAGAAGGCGCTTTCGATAAAGATATTTATGATAACGAAGACGACTTTACAAATTCCTATGAGCAACAAATTCTTGGTGATAAAGATGAAATCACAAATAAAGAATTTATTCAATCCGCAATAGAAAACGGCTTTTTGTCGGAAGAAGATGCGGCAGGTTTTGAAGCATTGATAGATAACAACGGCGACGGTAAACTTTCCAGAGAAGAAATCAGAGTAATGCTAAGAGCTGCTTATAATGCCGCAAACGAATTTCAAGATGAACAAAACTCCCCTCACACGCTGCCGTATATAATGGGACAAATTCCAGAAGAAGCTCATGCTGAAACAATGCCAGCCAGATATAGAATAGCAGATGACGCAAAAATTAATTAAGAAACACCGCTGCAAAGAATAACAGAAGATGGTCAAATAATAGACCGGTCGAATAGTTCTGTTGTAGAATATTAATTATTGCGTAAAATAAGAAAACAACAAATTTCATTATTTAAAAACAGATTAAACACAGCACAAATAAGCTGTGTTTAATTTTTTAAGAATTAAATTTATAATGTATAATATTTATAATAATAAATGCTAAAGAGGTATAAATATTATGCAAATAGCTATTGCTTCAGACCATGGCGGGTTTAAACTTAAAGAAAAAATAAAAGAATATTTGAATAAAAAAAATATCAATATTGTTGATTTTGGTACTTATGATAAAAATTCTTGCGATTATCCGATTTTTGCAAAAAAAGTATGCGCTGCAATTTTAAACAAAAAATTTGAAAGAGGAATTTTAATCTGTGGAACAGGTTTAGGCATGCAAATTACGGCTAACCGTTTTAAAGGTATAAGAGCAGCCTGCGTATCAGACACATATAGTGCTAAAATGTCGAGATTACACAACAATTCAAACGTTTTAACGCTCGGGGAGCGTGTTGTGGGGCATGGTTTAGCTTGTGATATTGTTGACATCTGGCTAAAAAGTGAATTTGAAGGCGAAAGGCACCAAAAAAGATTGGATATGATTGATAAATTATAAGATTATAATTGTAGTAACCAATTTTATTATTGTACAAAATATTTTTTCATAGTACTATTTTATTAAAGAATTAAATTAACTTTTTAATAAGGAAGTTTACATGTTTGAAAGGTTTACGGAAAAAGCAATCAGAGTAATAATGTTAGCCCAAGAGGAATCAAGACGACTTGGTCATAACTTTGTCGGAACGGAGCAGCTGCTTTTGGGATTGATTGCGGAAGGCACCGGAATTGCTTCAAAGACCCTTAAGTCAATGGGGGTAAATATTAAAGAAGCAAGAGAAGAAGTTGAAAAAATTATAGGCAGAGGCTGCGGTTTTGTAGCCGTTGAAATTCCTTTTACGCCGAGAGCAAAAAAAGTTCTTGAATTGTCATGGGACGAAGCAAGGCAATTAGGACATAATTATATCGGCACGGAACATCTTTTATTAGGCTTAATTCGAGAAGGCGAAGGAGTTGCAGCCAAAGTGCTTGAAAATTTGGGTGTAGACCTGAACAAATGCCGCTCAAATGTCATAAAAATGCTCGGTGAAACAAAGACAACCGCAACGGGTTCAAGTGCGCTTGCAACCCCCGGAGTAAGCCAAGCAAAGGCTAAAACACCGTCTTTAGATGAATTTGGAACAGATTTAACCTTAGCTGCTCAAGAGCAGCGTCTTGACCCTGTTGTAGGCAGAGAAAAAGAAATTGAGCGTGTTATTCAAATATTAGCAAGAAGAACAAAAAACAACCCTGTTTTAATAGGTGAACCGGGTGTCGGCAAAACCGCAATCGCTCAAGGTTTGGCTCAAAGAATAGTAGACTCTGAAGTACCTGATATTTTAGAAAACAAAAAAATAATTCAGCTTGATATGGGCTTATTGATTGCAGGAACAAAATACAGAGGTGAATTTGAAGAACGTCTTAAAAAGATAATGGATGAAATTCGCACTGCCGGAAATATTATTCTTGTAATCGATGAAATGCATACTCTAATCGGCGCAGGGGCAGCAGAAGGCGCAATTGACGCAGCAAATATTCTAAAACCCGCACTATCACGAGGCGAAATTCAAGTAATTGGTGCAACAACCTTAGATGAATACAGAAAATACGTTGAAAAAGATTCCGCTCTTGAAAGACGTTTTCAAACAGTAATTGTCGACCAACCTACACAAGAAGAAGCAATTGAAATTATCAAAGGCTTAAAACCAAAGTATGAAGAACATCATAAGTTAATAATTTCCGATGAAGCAATTGTTGCGGCGGTTGAATTATCAAGCAAATTTATAACGGAAAGATTTTTGCCCGATAAAGCAATTGATATTATTGATGAAGCTTCTTCCAAAGTTCGTCTTAATGTTTCAACTCTACCTCCGGAAGGTAAAGAGCTTGATAAAGAACTAAAAGCAATTATTAAAGAAAAAGAAGAAGCAATCAGAAACCAGGAATTTGAAAGAGCTTCCGACTTAAGAGATGATGAAGCCGCCTTGAAAGATAAAATCCACGAAATCTCGGAACACTGGAGAGAAGAACAGGATGAAAACAAGCCGACTGTTGGAGTTGAAGAAGTTGCACAAGTTGTTTCAACAATAACGGGTATTCCTGTTACAAAAATCACTGAAGCTGAATCAGAAAAACTTTTGAAACTTGAAGACACCCTGCATGCTCGTGTAATCGGTCAGTCTGACGCTGTAACATCTTTGGCTAAATCAATTAGAAGAGCTCGTGTCGGCTTAAAAGCACCGAACAGACCAATCGGCAGCTTTATATTCTCGGGGCCGACGGGTGTTGGTAAAACCGAACTTGCTAAAGCATTGGCTGAAGCGGTGTTTGGCTCTGAAGACAACATGGTAAGAATTGACATGTCCGAGTTTATGGAAAAACATGCCACTTCAAAACTTATCGGCTCTCCTCCCGGGTATGTCGGATATGATGACGGCGGAAACATGTGTGAAATCATCAGAAAGAAACCCTACAGCGTAGTTCTTTTTGATGAAATCGAAAAAGCGCACCCCGACACATTCAATATCATGCTTCAAATCCTTGATGACGGAAGGTTGACCGACTCAAAAGGACGCCATATTAACTTTAAAAATACAATTATCATTATGACATCAAATGTCGGTGCAAGTATGATAACAAATACTCAAAAGCTTGGTTTTTCAATATCCGGAGATGACAAAAAAGACAGATACGAAAAACTTAAAGACACAGTTAATGAAGAGCTTAAAAAAGCATTCAGACCCGAATTTTTAAACAGGGTTGATGACATAATCGTATTTGCTCACTTAAGCCATGAAGAAATCAGACAAATTGTTGATTTAATGATGAAAGATTTATTCAAACGCTTGTCTGAACGTGAATTGGAAATTGAAGTAACGGACGCTGCAAAAGATTATCTTGCAAAAGAAGGCTACTCTGAAACCTATGGTGCACGTCCTTTAAGAAGGATGATTCAAAAGAAGGTTGAAGACGTTCTTGCTGAAGAAATTTTAAGCGGAAATTACAAAGCTCATGACAAGCTTTTAATGGATTATCGAGATGAAAAAATCGTAATAGAAAAGAAAGTCGACTAATTCTTAATCAATCTTTTAAACAGCCATAAAATAAACTTAAAAGCCCCTTAAAGTAAATTAAAGTAAAACCGGGAGGGGCTTTTAAGTTTAAAAAATATTTATTATTTTTATATTAATCAAAATTTGTAATTATTGTTTTATTATTTTTCGAGTCGTGCAAAACATGCTTTATCGGGGCAAAATCTTGATTACGATATACAATTGAAATATTATCATCACAATCTTTTGTATGCTCTATGAAAGTAATATCATAAGGCGAATATTTAATTGTATGCACATGCTCATCTTTATCATAGCTGTATACATGGGCTGAAGTGGTTTTGCCTGAGTTATCTGTAATTTTAGCTGAATAAATTTTTCCTTTGTTAATTGTTAAAACCAAGAAATTTCCGTTTTTAGAATTTTTTTTATAAGCTAAACCGCTATATGGCGTATCGGTATCATTAAGATATGCGATTTTATTTTTGAATTTAATATTTTCTAAATTTGTTATCTCGCACATGGTAATATTTTCAAGCGGACTCTTTGAAGCAATTCTTGTACGAGTGTAATCTCTTGTTATAGGATTGGTTGTGTTGGAGTCTTTAAACGTCTGATAATAAAGCTGCCCGTTATTTGTTGTTATTGCAAAATATTTGAAATCGTTTTTTCTTTGCTTTGAATTATCAACCGAAGTTAAAAAAATGTCTGAATTTGTCTTATATGCATAGGAATTAATCTTTTTAAGAGTGTCGGGCTTTGCCTTTTGAAGAACTCTATTTGAAGCATAGAGCGATGAAGTAAAGCTGATATTATTAATCATTAGTTTTTCTCCGTTATTTATATTATTATATTATTCTAAGGCATGTAAAGAATACGTTTTGCTTTGTGTAAAGTTTTGTAAAGATTTAAAATAATAAAGCAATTTTATATTTTAAATATACTTTATATATATGTAAGATATAAACCTCAACCCCCTACAATCAAACCAATATATTCAAACCACTACAATCAAACCTCAACATCTAAACCATAATAATTAAAAATTGTTAATAACACTAACTGACACACTAACCATTCACACGAGAATCAAGAAAAAAGATTCAACCCTCTTAATTATTAAGAGGGTTTTTGATTGCTTGAAAGAAATTTTAGAGTAAAATTTGACAAAATTATAGTATGGTAAAATAACACAAGCAAAGCCCATTCTGCAATTTTCCTAATTATGAGCACAGATATTTCTCTTAATGATTAAGCAATTGTAACAATTAATCAGTAAATAAGATTTTTCTAATAATCTTAAACTTAAAATACCTCACTTCAGCCAACCGTTTCAAGCAATAAGGGCAATCTCAAAACTTTGAAAATTACCTGTTTAACAAGATTACTACGATTTATTCTTCAACTCTTTTGATAATAAAACCCCTCGCAGTTACGCAAGGCGATACGGGTAAATCAATAATGAACTTAAATATTATATTATCATGAGCTAAAGCATTGCAAATTATCAGACTAAAGCATACTCTACAATTTTTCTAATCATAACCATAGGGTAGATTTTAGCCTGCCATCTTAGAATATGTCTTAATAAATTACTGCTCAGTATCCTCAGCAGTCATTATGTATTCTTTTTTATTATAAAGCAGCAATAAAATTATTGTATATTTTTTTAAAATATGCTGATTTTAAAAAGTAAGGATATAGATATTTTAAAGCAGAACTGATTAAGAAATACAACAGTATGGTAAGGATATAGATATTTTATAATATTATAATAAAAAAAGACCTTTTTAGGTCATTTTTGTTTTATATTTTAATTTTATATATGGTACCCCCAAGCGAATTCGAATCGCTGTCTACACCGTGAAAGGATTTCATACGGTGTTTTTTGGGCTTTAAAAAATCTGATAACTTTAGCAAAACAAGCATAAAAACAAGATTTTCGTTTTTAATAAGATTGATAAATTTAATTCTTATGGTAGATTTTGTGACCTTTTTGTGACCACTGTTTATATTTTTGTTGATTTTACTATATAACATTTTTAAGCATTTAAAAATAGTAACTACTTAAATTAACATTAAAATTTACGCATTAAAATATCTGTTAATTGTTTATATTATCTTCTTTTTTTTGCTTAAATTTAACATTTAAAAAATTTACGAAATTAAGGGGAAATTTTGTAAAGCATCAAATCCTTCAATTATTAAACATTGGATTATTTTTCCTAAATTTTTAATTAAAATATAAGGAGATAGATTATGTTAATAAAAGAATACGAAATTACCGAAAATTACACCGATGAAGAAGAAAAAAATTTTAGGAAATTCTTAAAGAAGAATATAAACAAAAAATCAACCAAATGGCTTGGAGTTGAAGTTTATGAGGGCAACATTGATTTAGAAAATTCAATTCTTTTTTTAAGAAATATCTTCGGGATTATAAATGAATATAAAAAAGAGATGAATTTGTCCTTAGTTATTACTTGCAAAGGAGCAATAGAAGATTTATCACCAAAGATGAAACTAAAATTATTTGACCAAGAACCTAAAATTGCTTCAAGTATAATTGGCTAAAGTTAAAAGCCAATTGTATTTTTCAGTTCGGTTGTTTTTTTAATTTTTACTTCATCGCAAAGCATTTTAGTTAATTCTTTTAAATCAGATATATTGAGGAAATCAGCTTTTTTCTTAACTGTAGCAAAATCACCG
>CANPYC010000043.1 GCA_947587615.1 Candidatus Gastranaerophilales bacterium
CCTTTGTTTTTAGGTAAGATATATGTATTTGAATTGAATTTTTTATCTGTTTTAATTCTTATACAAATACTTTCCCAATGATTAAAAGAGACTTCTTGATTATCTTGTTTATTGTTTGTATATATTTCAATAATATCAAATAATATTCCTTTGTTTATTCCGTAAAAAACATCATCGATTTTGATTTTATCTTTATCTAAGGTGGAAAATTCACCCATGGTAAAAATTTCAGGGTGATTGTAGATAGAATTATCCCATTTTAGATTATCAAAGCATTGACAGAAGATGGGCATAAGATTTTTTTTAATCTTATATTTCAAAGTCTTCAAGGATAATTCTTCTGCTGTATAATTAGAAACATTATTTTTAAAAAATAAAATTAGCGATAATAAACCGGCTGTAAAAACAATAACAAAAATTACCATAAAATCTGTCGAGATTTTATAACTAAAAGAAATCCATAAAAACATACCGATAACAAAAATCACAATTGCAAAAAAAGAAAAAATAACAGATTTCTTATAAAAATTATATTTACGCACGGTATTTTTTATATCTTCATTATTTTGCCTGATATATGGCAGAAAAATTTCACTGTATCGCTTAAGAAATTCTTTTTTATTTTCCCAATATTGGTTTATTTTATCCAAAACCTTAACTCCGTTTTTTACTAAAATAAGTATTCGTATTTTATTTTAATACATTAAGGTTTATCGATAAAAATAGTATATTTGAACCAATTATTAACAAATAATTAAATAATTAAATTATGATTAATTTCAAGCACTTTTTAGCAAAAAAGAGTTATAACATAAGTGTTGAAAGTAAAGTAATGAAAGGATAACAATTATGAGATTTTTAGTAAGAAAAGCTCCCGACAGATTTATCGAATCGGTTAACAATGAAATCAGTTCATTATTAAACAGACACTTGGACAGCTACTTCTCCCAAGCGGATTGTTGGGAAAACGCAAACAATTTTTCAATGCCCGTTGAAATATCCGACAAAGGAAATGAATTTAACATAAAGGCCGAGCTGCCGGGAGTTAAAAAAGAAAATTTAGACATAGATATTGAAGAGGATTATCTTAAAATCAATGCCAAAAAAATTGAAAATAAAGAAGAAAAAGAAAACGGCTATAAGCACTCCGAGTTTAATTACGGAGAATTTTCAAGAATAATTCAACTTCCCAAAGAAATTGACATCGATAAAACGGAAGCAAAACTTGAAAACGGAGTTTTAGAAATTATCGCTCCAAAAATCAAAAAAGAAAAAGATAGTGTAAAAAAACTAATTGTTAAATAGAATAAAATTAAAAGAAAAGAGCATATTTAAATATGCTCTTTTTTATTCTGAAAAATCTTCAAAATAGCCTATGTAATCTAAATTCCTATAATAGCCCATATAATCCAGACCAAACCCTACTATAAATTTGTTATCAACTTCAAAAGCGCAGAAGTTTGGCTTAACGTCGTATTTCCTTGCACATTTCTTATCAAATAAAACCGCAAGCTTTGTAGATTTTGCAGCGCAATTTTGATTTATATATTTTATTAAAAAATCAAGAGTAAGCCCTGTATCAATTATATCTTCAACAATTAAAACATTTTGATTGTTAAAATCAGGTAAAATTATATTTGCACGATTAATCTTACCGGATGAGTTTGTAGAATTTCCATAGCTTGATAAACTTATAAATTCCATATTTACGGGCATTTTAAGATGTTTTGAAAGTTCGCAAAAGAACATTACCGCCCCTCTTAAAACACAAATTAAATTCAAAGGTTCATCCGTACTATACGTTTTATTAATTTCATCCGCCAATTCTTTAATTCTTTTATTTAAAACATCGGCAGGTATAAGCTTTTTAAGTGTTTTAATATCTTTCATTTTTTTGCTCCAATGTCAGTTTATAGAAGTTATTGTCAATAACTTTAAATTTATCGGATGTATGATAACCCAAAACCCAGCAAACATCATTATTTTTACAAAGAAGTATAAGTTCATCCTTTTTTGATTGCTCAATTTTTTGATTAATCAAATAATCTTTTAATTTTTTATTTTGCGAATTTGCCCCAAAAGGAGAAAATTTATCCCCGTTTTTTCGATGCCTTAAAACAAGCGGAAAGCTAAAGTTTAAATAACAGCTTTTTTTATCGGATTTTATTTTAATATTTTTATTTTCATTTTTTTCAATTTTTAAGGTTATATTTTCAAAATCATATTCGCCGACATTGTTAATTATAAGTTCATTTTTGTTTCGATTTGATTTTTTTTCAATTTTTATAAAATTATTTTTTACACTCAAAAAACTCTCGGAGTTTAAAGAGAGCTTTTTTTTGCTTAAAATATTATCGTCAATTTTTTTAATTGTTTTAAAATCTCGAACTTTAAGCTCATCAGAAAAAAAAGAATCTATAATTTCATACCTGTATTCTTTTTTTAAGGAAGTAAACTTTTCATAATTAATTTTATTATCAAAAATCAATTCTTTTTTAATTTCATTGATTTTATCTTCAATAATTTTGCTTTGCGCATTTGCATTTTTTATTAAATTGTTAATATTTTCAATGTAATTCGGATTAATTTCTTTAAAAAGAGGGAGAATTTTTTTTCTGATTAAATTTCTCTTATATTTTACATCTTCATTAGATAAATCAATCATATAATCTTGCCCTTCTTGAGCAAGAAAAGCAAGTATATCTTCTTTTTTGCTGTCGAGTAAAGGACGATAATATATATCCCTAATTTTTGGAATTGAGCGCAAACCCTTAATTGACGTACCTTTAATTAACCTGTAAATTAAAGTTTCAATATTATCGTTTTTATTATGAGCCAAAAAAACAGTATCGGTATTAAACTTTTTAGCGGCATTTTTAAAAAAGTTATACCTCAGCTCTCTTGCTTTTTCCTCTGTTTTTTTAGCGTCAGAATTAGCGCATTCGATAAAATATTTAAGGTTATATTTTTTTGCAAAATTACGGGTAAAATCTTCCTCATCCTCTGCTTCAGCTCGCCATTTATGATTAAAATAGGCTAAAACAATTTGAAGATTATATTTTTCTTTTAATTTATTAAGCAAAAGCGCAAGTGTGCAGCTGTCAGGACCGGCGGAAAAACCCAAGACAACGGTTTTATTTTTTATATTGTTTTCGATTAAAAAATTTTCAACAATTCTAAGCATAAAATTCAGCCGTATCATTAACAAATTTTCTTACCAATTCTTCATCATGCGCAATTTTTCTTGCCCAAGAACCGAATGCAAACCCGTAGGGCTTTAAATTTAACAATTTGCAAAGCTCAATTATCTTATCATTAATTCCGCCGCTAATGATAAATTTATAAGGTAAATTTTCAACCGATGACAAAAATGCCAGCGCTTCAAGGTTGGATTTATATTCGGAGTTTGCATTGTTAATTGATGAACCGTCTAATTGAACATAAAATTCAGAGTTTTTGTTGTATTTATCAAAAAGTTCTTTAAGCTCATTAATTATTTTTATTGCTTTTTCTATACCAAAATATTTTCTTGATAAACAAATTGAAATATCACCTCTAAATATTTTTAAAATTTGTTCAAATTCTTTTAAAATTTTCTTTCTTTTTTTTATGCTTAAATGAACCTCTAAAACATCGGGTATTAAATTTGAGCAATTTTTTTTAAAGCTTTTAATCTGCTCTAAGTCATCATCATACGTGTTAATTTCATAAATATCAACGGCATTATTTTTGCAAACCTTTTCGCACGCACGACAACCGCAACATTTTATTGTATTTACTTTAAGCTCATTATTAAAGTTTTCAATCGCCTTTTGAGAGCAAATATCTTTGCATTTATTGCAGCGTTTACAATTTTTGTTGATTTTGGCTTTTTTATTGTGAACGTCTCCTAAAAGAGCAATTGAAGTACAGAATTTTATTTTTGAAACATCAATATTATTTTGAATAAGAAAACTTTTTAAAGGCTCAAACACGCTAAGCGCACAATCAATCATTTGAATATTGTTTTTTGCATAAATAAGAGCGGTTTTATTAATCTGCTCGATATCTTTGTTTCCTAAACCTAAAATCAGTTTAAACAACGGGTAAATCCCCTTTGACATCGGCAACTTGAGCGCCGTCCAATTCAAAAGCCTTGCATAAAGCAACAGCTGCCGCTTCAGAGTATTTCTTTTCAACCAAACAACTGATTTTAATTTCACTTGTTGATATCATTTTAATATTTATGTTTTCCCGAGCCAAAGTGTCAAACATCTTAGCCGCAATACCGGGCCTGTCTATCATGCCTGCTCCTACTATTGAAACTTTGACAATATCTTCATCAATAAATATATTTTTTGAATTAATAATTTTATTTACTTCATCTTCAATTGATTTAAACTTTTCAAGGTCGCTTTTTGTAACCGTGAAAGCAATATCATTTGTATTTGTTGATTTTCGAGCATAAGATTGAATAATCATATCAACGCTTAAATTTTGCTTAGCAAGCAAAGTAAATAATCTTGCAGCGTTTCCCGGAGTATCTTCAACATCACAAATAACAATTCTTACTTGTGAAGCGTCGCATGCAAGTCCCGTAACGGGTTTATTTAATTCCATTTCTTCTACTCCTATTATCAAAGTTCCTAAATCATCAAGCTTAAAAGAGCTTCTTACTCTCATTGGCATATTGTTGAGTTTTGCCGTTTCAACAGACCTCGGATGCAAAACATTTGCGCCGACTCTCGCCAGTTCAAGCATTTCATCATAAGAGATTGTTTTTAATTTTTGCGCTGTTTTAATAACTCGAGGGTCTGCCGTGTATACAGCTTCAACATCAGAATAAATATCGCACCTTTGAGCCTTGAGTGCACAGGCAAGAGCAACTGCTGTTGTATCGGAGCCGCCTCTACCCAGTGTAGTAATCTCATTATCTCGGCAAACACCCTGAAAACCTGCAACAATAACAATGTTATCTTCGTTTAAATATTTTTTTATGTTTGTTGTATCAATATCAACAATTCTTGCGCACATGTGACAGTCTTCTGTTTTAATACCCGCTTGAAGCCCTGTCAGACTGATACTTTTATAACCCGCTTCATTTAATGCCATTGCCAATAGCGCCATTGATACTTGTTCACCCGTTGATAAGAGCATATCCATTTCTCTGGGGCTTGGTTTATTTGTAATATCTTTTGCAAGCTTTACAAGATTATCCGTAGTATGTCCCATGGCGGAAACAACAACTACAACTTTAGAGCCGTTTAATTTTTCTTTAATAACCGCATTAGCGACATTTTTAATCTTTTCAACGTCGGCAACCGATGTCCCGCCAAATTTTTGTACCAGTATACTCATATAACATACCTCAGACTTTTTTGTGTTGTTGTTTAATTTCTTCAACTGCGATTATATCACCGAAGTTTGTCTGTATTTTATCACAAAGTTGTTCAATTGTGTTTATTAAATCTGTATTTTTTTGCGTTTTTTCAATTTCACAAAGGACTAAAAGCTTAACCGTTAAAAATTCCTTATCGTCTTTTAAATTATTTTCATATTTATCTAAAATTTCAAGAGCTTTTTGAGGCTGATTAAGTTTAAGATAACATTGAGCAATTATAACCCAAGCTTTTATTAAAGAATTATCAAGTTCATAGGCTTGTTCAAGTTTTTCTTTTGCCCTGTGGATGTCGCCTGTTTTAAGAAGCACAATACCGTAATTATAAAGAGTTTGAGAATCGTCTTTGTTGAGGTCATAAGCGCTTCTTATATATCTTAAAGCTTTTGTGTGGTCTTTTAAATTGTCCGAATACAGCATAGCAAGATTTAAATAAGCTTCACGGTTGTTTCTGTCGTAATCAATTGTTTTTTCCCAATATTTAACTGCGTTTTTGTAATCTTTCAAAGAATGATAAGCGCAGGCAATGTTAAAATATGCCTTTTTAAAAGATGTATCAAGGGAAATTGCCTTTTTATAGCAATCAATTGCACTTTGATATTCTTTTTCCTCCATATAAATTTGAGCAAGATTAAAATGAGCAGGGGCAAATTCCGGTTTCAGACCGAGTGCTTTTTTAATATTTAATTTAGCGCCTTCAAAATCTTTAAGCATTAAACAAGAGTGAGAAAGTGAGTTATAAACTATAAACTCGTCTTTATTAAGCTCAAGCGCTTTATTAAATTTATCAACGGAATTTTTCCAATCGGAAAAATGCACAAAGGCTAATCCCCAAGAATTGTAAAATCTCCAATCATTGCTGCAATATTGTTCATAATTTTTAAAGCTTTCAAGACAATTATTTTTATCGTTTAAATTTAAATAACTTTCCGCAATTAAGAGATAGTTTTCTTTTTTTTGAGAGTTCATACTGACGCTTTTTTTGCAAAATTCAATACATTCATGATACTGTTCAAGTTTATTCGAACAATACCCGCACATGTGCAGCGCTTCAGGGTTAAAAGGTTCTGTTGTTAAGATTTTTTTAAATTTTGATAAAGCGTTTTTATACTCGCCTTCGCTCAATAACACCATACCCCACATTAGCAAAGGCTGTATATCTTGAGGATTGATAATATATGCTCTTTTAAACATTGTCTTTGCTGTTTCGTTTTGATTTGTTTTAATGCAGAATATGCCGTAGTTTAAATATATATAACTGCTTCCTTTTTCAAGCTCAAGAGCTTTTTTATAAGCAGATTTAGCCAAATTTAACTCATTCAATTCACTGTATGCACCTGCTAAATATGCCCATGCTTTTGCATTATCGTTATCTAATTTAATTGCTTTTTTGAAATTTTTAAGCGCTTGCTCAAATTTACCATCCTGCGCATAGGTAACACCCAAACTTAAATAAAGCTCGGGATTAGATTTATTCATAAGTGCGCTTTGTTGGAGTTTTTCAATTCCTTGTTCTTTTTTACCATTGCTTATAAGATAAATCCCCCAGTTTATATAGGCATAAGAAGGCATTGAAGGCTCTTTGGAGATGGCTTTATAACCGTCAATTTGTTTGTTGAATAAATTGACTGATGAAATTATTGTATTTAAAAATTTTATAAATTTTGCAAGCATTAATTTAAATTTACCAGTATGTCTGCTATTTCACGAATTGCGCCATTTCCGCCATAATTGTTTGTTATTTGAAGTTTTTCAACTTTATTAACTACAACGGGATTGACGTTTTTAGGAGCTATTCTGTATTCAACAAGCTCAAGCGCCGGGATGTCATTTATATCATCACCTATATATAAAACTTCGTCTTTTTGAAAGTTATATTTTTTCATTATTTCATCCAGGACAATTCCTTTTTGTCTTATTCCGCCATGGATTTCTTTTAAATTGAATTTATCTTTGAAATAATTTAAAATATTACTTTCTTCACCCGATATTAAGGCAAAATCTATCCCTTTTTTAATAAGCATTGATACAGCCATTATATCTTTAAAATTTAACTTTTTTTGAACTTCGTTTTTTTCGGATATATAAACTGAGCCATCCGTAAAAACACCGTCAAAGTCGCTTGCGACAAGTTTTATTTTATTGCTTAATACAAGGGTCATTATTATTTTACCTTTCTTAATTTCTTTTTTATGGGCAGCTCAGAATCGTACACTTTTTTTACACCGTCCCCTAAAAAGCTTTTAACGTTTCTGATATCTCTAACCATTTTTCTGAGTCCTTCGGGTTCTATGCTGGCTGCTTGATCCGAACCCCACATTGTTCTATCAAGCGTTATATGACGCTCAACTGAGCATGCGCCTAAAACAACGGCGATTGTTGAAGCAACTATTCCTTTTTCATGCCCCGAGTAGCCTATCGGGATGTTGTATCTTTCTTTAAGATAGGGTATTACTTTTAAGTTAATTTCATTATTCTCGCAAGGATATGTTGATGTACAGTGAAATAATATTGTATTTTCCTTGCCTGCCGCATCAAGCGCTCTATCTATCTCTTCAATTGTCGACATTCCGCTTGATAAAAGAAGGGGTTTATTTGTTTTTTTGGCTTTTTTAATGAGCTCAATATCCGTTAAGGCTGCGGAAGGAATTTTATAAGCACAAACATCAAACTGTTCTAAAAAATCTAAACTATCAACATCCCAAACGGAAGCAAACCAAAGAATTTGAAGCTCCTTGCAATATCTGTCTATTTCTTTATATTCTTCAAAACCAAATTCCAGTCCTCTTTTTAAATCCCCGTTTGTTTCTCCGAATACGCTTTGTCTGGGCATCATAAGCTCTTCTTTTGTATAGACTTTATCAACCGTTCTTTTTTGAAATTTAACGGCGTCGCAACCGTACATGTGCGCCATATTTATTAATTTTTTGGCTGTTTGTAATGACCCGTTATGATTTATTCCTATTTCCGCAATAATAAAACAGGGGTTGTTGTCACCTATTGTTTTATTTGCTATTTTTATCGTCTTTTCCATCTTCATTTCCTTTAAGAGAGTTTATATATTCAAGAGAAAAATCTTTTATATGCGTAATTTGATTTTGAGTTGCGCCAATCAGGCTGTATGTATCGTTAACTTTTATAATATGAAGATTTTTTCCCTGCCCGAGTGAAGTTGTTGAAATTATTTCAATTTTATTTATTTGACTATTGTCATCCTTTAGCTTAACTTTGCATAATTTTTGATAAACAATTGCGCTCAGATAAATTAAAGCAATAACCGTAAATAAGCCAAGCAGCATACTAAAGTAGTTTGGCTCATATAGATTATTATTATCTAAAATTTTTTGCGCCGCATTATCATCCGATAATAATTCGCTATCAGCTAAAGCGGGCAATATAAAAAAATTTATAAACGGTATTAATCTTTTAAAAAGCAAGCTTACCTCCCGAAATTATCCCGTATAACGTTTGTAATAAAGGGTAATTTAGGAATTTTACCAAAGAAAGAACAAGCGCAAAGATAAATTATCAATGCTAAAACCAAAAGGTTTAAAGTGCTTAAATCCAGATATATTGGTTTTTGAACAAAAAGTATGTAAAACTTTTCAACCAAACTTCCGATAAAAGGAAATTCTATAAGAAAATTTATCGTAATATCGAACAATAGTGAAATTACGGTAAATAAAACGGAAATAAAAATTGATTGAAAAATATTAAAATATACAAATCGGCTTATATATTTTTTTGTCACATGTGCAAAAATTATCCAAATTAAGCCAAAAAAACCGAGTGATAAATATGTTAATACGGAAATAATTTTATCCAAAAAGGTTATATTCATTCTTTTGCCTTTGCTTTATTTTTGATGTATTCATTGATTAACTCAATATACAAAAGTTTAATTTCATTATCTTTTGGAGCTTGCTTTATAGCCTTTTTGTAATATCTGACAGCTTGAGCATAGTTATCTAAAAGTATATAGGTATTAGCAATGAATGTTGAAATTCGAGCGTCGTCGACTAAGATTTGTTTAACGGTTTTATAAATAAGCAAAGCTTCTTCATACCTTTTTTCTTCAATCAGAATATTCGCAAGAAGAATATATGCGTTTGGCTTATCAGGATCGATTTCAATTGCTTGTTTTAGCATGCTTATTGCTTCTTGAGCTTTATTTTCATCACTGTATGCTATTGCTCTGCAAACCCAAGCGCTATAATAGTCGGGGTCTAAATCAATTGCCTTTTGGAACCACTCTTGAGCTTTATCAAATTTATTAAGGGTTGAATACGAGTTAGCCAGACACAAAGCAGCCTTAGGATCGTTTTTATTCAATTTGCAGGCGATTTCATAGTTTTTGCATGCAGACTCATAATCAAGCATTTTTTGCAGGATATTTGCATAGCTTATATAGTTTTCGGCATTCGTATTATTCTTTTCAATCGCCTTTTTGTAGTATTCTTTTGCTTTTGTATAGTTTTCGATATCCTGATATAAATACCCTAAAGCGCTATATATATCCCCATTATCAGGATTTAATTCAAGTGCTTTTTGATAGTTTGAAAATGCAGCTTCAAAATTTTCAATTTCCGCATAAACATTACCAAGATTATAATAAGAAGCGTAGTTATTAGGATACAGCTTAATTGCTTTTGTATAGCATTCAATCGCTTCTAAAAACATCTTTTTATAAAAATAAATACTTCCAAGGTTAACGAGTGCTTGAAAGTAATTCGGGCATATATTTAATATTTCTTTATAAACAAGGAGGGCATTATTTAAATCATTACTCCCAACGTAATAATTTGCAAGATTTGAATAGTTTTCAATGTTATCGGGTTCTTGATTTATTTTATCTTTTAGCTGTGTAACTATGTTATCTCTAAACAACTTTAATCTCCATCCGGTTAACTGTTAAACACTTTTGTATTTTCAAAAATAAATCTGCTTTGAGCTAATGCCATGTTTTTAAAGGAACAGATACCGTCTGAGTCGGATGAAATTACCCCGATTGACCTGAGTCTGTTGGCTACTGTTTCATTAAGCTCGTTTTTTTTAATGAATAGTGCACATTCGCAATTACATTCAATATTTTTAAACGGACAATTTTTCATAAGAATATTATACACTAAAATTATTATTTGTTATAATTAAGTTATGAAAAATATATTGATTATTATAGACGATATTGAATTTAAATATTTTGAATTTAACAAACTCGTAACCAACTTTTGGCTTGTAAGAGAATTTTTAAACAGAAATTACAGGGTCGACATAACAACAAAAAACAAGCTTTATCAGAAAAACAACGTTCCTTTCGGACTTTGTTTTTCAACGTTTATTGAAGATGATGACATTAAAAAATCACAAAATGCAAATAAAACATGCTTAAACGATTTTGACATAATATTTTTCAGACCCGATCCGCCCGTTGATATTGATTATATTAACGCAAGCTATATATTATCTTATGTTGATACAAATAAAACTCTTGTAATGAACAGTCCTCAAGCCATAAGAGATAAAAACGAAAAGCTTTACGTAAACGAATTTCAAGGTTTAATCCCCGATAATATCGTAAGTGCGGATGAGAAAATTATTAAAGAATTTTTATTTGAAAAAAAAGAAATAATAATAAAACCTACAAACAGATGCTTTGGCTCGGGTGTATTTTATTTGAGTGATAAAGATAAAAATATTAACGCTATTTTATCAACCGCAACAAATAATTTTAAAACACAGGTTATGGTACAGGAATACTTAAGCGGGGTTCAAAACGGAGATAAAAGACTAATATATATTTGCGGAAAAGTATTTGATTATTGCGTTAGAAAAATTGCAACAAATGACGATTTTAAATTTAACGAGCATAATGAAAATACTCTTAAATTTGCACAATTAGAAGAAAAGGACAGATTGATAGAAGCAAATATTAAAGATAAATTTGAGCATGACGGTATTTATTTAGCCGGTTTAGATGTAATTGACGGGAAAATTATTGAAATCAACATCACAAGCCCATGCTTTTTTATTAAAGAAATTAATGAAATTTTTAAAATTGAATTTGAAAAAATTATTGTCGACAAGATTGAAAACTATGCCAATTCAAGAAAAAAAGAGTTATTAGAAGTTTTGTAATAAAACTAAACTTTTAAGCAAAAAAAATATTTCACTTGTTTTATATGAGTACTATGAAACTAAATACCGATAATTTGCATATTATTAATAAGTCTAAGCGTAATAATGCGGCGCATTTATTAAACTTAAACAACAGTATAGACAAGCTAAAAGACAATAATCAAAACAATATTAATACACACAGACCCGCACAAGCGCTCAGCTTTGGCGGGTCAATAGCTAGTAAGGGTAGTTGGTTTATTAAAAGCGGGTTTATAAACGGTTTGACGGAGTTTGTTAATAAAAACGAAGCTGCATATAATGCCATATATTCTTTAATTGTTGCAGGCATGCTAAAACCCTTCTTTGTTTTAAGAACAAAAGGAGCGGAAGAAAAAGATAAACAAATAATTGCAACTAAAAACTTTTTACAGGCGTTTATCGGAAGTTTTATGACTTATACGGTCGGCGGTACAGTAATTAAAAAATCAACAGATACTTTAAAAAATAATCTGAAGATGATTAAATATGATAATGACGCTAAAAAATTTATAGCCCTTGAAGCTACCGATAATAAGATTTTGGAAATTGCAAAAGAAACCCTGATAAAAGAAAATGACGGTTTAATAAGCAGATTCTCCCGTGCTAAAAAAGCTCATAGCGAAGGTAAAAGCTTTTTTAGCGCATTTAAAAAGCAGAAAAAAGCTTTTATACCAAGCAAAGAAGCTGTTTTAGAAAAAGCAAATCTTTTAAAAGAGAATTTGGAAACGAAGCACCTTAAAATATTAAACAAAAATTCAAATTTTGTGCAGGAACTTTTAAAAAGTGCGAAAGATACCTCCAAAAATTCAACATTGCTTGACGCTTTTGAGAGTGTTTGGAAAAATTCAACAGGTACATTTACCGCAGTAGCTAAAGCAGTAGTTTCAAGTGCATTACTGCCGGGCGTTATGGCATTTATTTTTGCAAAAAGAAATTTGGAAAAACAAAGAGAAGAAGCTGAAAAATCAGGAGCTTTGCTAAATAATAACTCTTTATTTAACAGCGAAAAACAAAAATTTATCGGAATGCTTGATAAACAAAATTTACAAACAAAAGAAGATAAAATCGGTTTTTGCGGAAATGTTGCCGCAAAGGCAAGTGAAAAATTAACTCAAGGGGTTGAATATATCGCAATGTCAAAACCCGGAGAGTGTTTTGTAAAATGGATACACAATTTGCCGGGAGCTTTGAATAAACCGTCTGCAAGAATGGGCGATATTGAATCATTTGGTCTTACGGCATATTGGCTTATTAATACATCATTGTCAAAAAAAATTGAACCGAGTCAAAAACTTGGTTTAAATGTTCACACTGCTTTAGTTACTTGCGTTGCAAGTATTTGTTCATTTTTAATTGATACGCTTTTAGATCCGCTTGTTAATAAGGCAGCTAATTCTTACGCAGATACAATTGAAAATATTGCAAAACAAGCAAAAAAAATGAAGTCTAAAGAAGCAGAAGCATTTATAAATGAAAATTGCAAAAAACTTTTAAATTCTAAAGAAATTATTGAAAAATTATCTTCAAATTTAAAAGATGAAAAAGCCATAAAAGAAGCTGCAAAGGAATTAAGTAACGGATACAGTAAAAAGCTTAGTAAACTTAAATCCCTAACTATATTCACTCTTGTTGTGCGCTTTCTTGTTCCTGTTTTAATGGTTAAACCGAGCAACAAACTAAAACAAAAAATTGTTGAGCACAGAAAACAAAAAGAAGAAATGAAAGCTAAAAAAGAAAATAATTAACTTTAGATTTAGGTTTGATTTAGCAAAATAAAAGTATTAAATCAATCAAAAATATGAAGTAACAGTAAAACTTTGATAGTATCATTATTCAAAAAGGAGTTTATAGAGTGAAAATAAAATCATTTTTAATCATAGTTCTTTTGTTTAATATTATATTCACTTCATGCGCTTTCAGTGCCAATACTGCTAAAAAGAAAAAAGCAAAAAACACCACAAAAAAACAAAGGGTTGTTAAAAAGAAAGCAGCACCTTCTAATGCACATTTATTAAACAGTCTTTACACTTGTTCAACATATACAAGAGTTACCGATCCGAGAGTTGTTCAGATTATCGGTTGGGCTAACAGGAAATGTAATTACAGAGAAATTGACTCAGATTATATATACACTTGTGCGTTTGGAATAAAACAACATCAGCAGCTTAAAAATTTTGTAAAAGCGGCAAATAATAAAAGTGTTGTAAATAATTTAGTTTCTATTGAAGGCTTTGATGATATGTTTCAAGGCTCTTGCAAAAAGACGGGTCTTGACGGAAAAGAAATAGAAGTTAGTGAAGTAATTGAAGCTGCTGCTGAAGAACAATCTTCAGATTAATAATTCAAGATATAAATATAACCTTGTACAACTTTTGTACAAGGTTTTTTAATTTTTTACTTGAAAATATTTATTTAATTGATACAATAAAAGCTATAAAGATAATTTTATAGTCGTGTGGCACTCTGCCGAGCAAAAAGATTGATTATCTTTTTGTGAGAGGTAGGTAGCGCAAGCTAACGCAAGCCAATTGAAAATTAAATAAAATTAGATAGCGTCAGGGTCTGTGGCACTCTGCCGAGCAAAAAGATTGATTATCTTTTTGTGAGAGGTAGGTAGCGCAAGCTAACGCAAGCCAATTG
>CANPYC010000044.1 GCA_947587615.1 Candidatus Gastranaerophilales bacterium
CATACTCCCCGAGGCGCTCAAGTCCAAAGCTTTCTTCGTGGGTTAGGATGTGGTCTTTTTGGATTATGTCGAAGAGATTGTATTTTGGAGAATGAAGCGTTCCGTCAGGCTCTGCGAAGGTTGTAAGGTTGTCGGGCTTAAGTGCAATAGATATGATATATTCTTTAAGAGCAAGGATATCTTCAAAAATTTCAACAATTTCCGACTTTGTTTTAAGAGCATTATCTGCCGAGTTTTTAGCTTCTCCGTTAGCGTTTATTATATCCTGCAACAGCTCATCGGGTTGAACTTCAGAAAACTCGGAAGCTTTTAAACATAAAGACAATTTTCTTGATAGAATTTGAATTAAGCGTGTAAGATAATCAAAAGAATATTCAAGAGCTTCAAGGTTCAACAGCGAACTGTTGTTATACTGTGTTTCTTGGGCAAGGGGCAAAGTAAGCTCTAAAACAATTTTTTGGTTTTCTTTTAATATTTCGTGTTTTGACGTTTCAAGCGGAAATATAATATAGCTTCCGTCTTTATTTCTAAACTCATTAATTGAATAGTCGATATTATATTCAAGTAATGTTTTTACATTGTTTTCATCGTAAAAATATACATTCAATTGTTTTTCATTTTCAATATAAAAATCAAAATCAAATTGTTTGCTGTTCGAATTTCCTTGATATTTGTTAATCGGTAAAATTTCGTGTATCATTGTCAATTCCTTTTTTATAATAAAAAAATCGAAAATCGTCATTTTCAATTTTTTCAATAGTAAAACCGAGTTTTTTAAGCCACTTAAGTGCCTTAAAATTTGATTTAAATATGTAATTATAGCTAAAATCAAAAGTATTTTTATATTTTTCAACTTTTCCTTTTACATATTTAAAAAGTGAAATTTTGTGTTTTGCTTGATTTTTAGAAGTTAAAAGCCACAATTGCGCAGCGTTTTTATACGGATAGCTAACTTTGTATGCGCCTCCTAAAGCAACAGGCTTGTTGTTGTCATCAAAAAGAAGATATGTTTCTTCAATTTTATCGGTGAGAGAATTAATAAACCGTTTTTTTATATCTTTTTTAAAGTAATGTTTCAACTCTAAATAATCAGCTTTGCTTATATTTTTTATAAATTTTTTTAAATTTTTTTTATTGATTTCCCCTTCTCTCATTGCGCTTCAACCTCTTGCAGAGATACTGTTGAGCTTATTGCAAGTATACATAAAGGCAGGGGATTATTTTGAACCAATTTAACATTAACCTCTTTTTGCGCATTTGACAAAGGGCAAAATATAACATCTTTTGAATAAAGCTTATCAGGGTTATTGACGCTATCATGGCTTCTTGCGTTTTGACAAAGCGTATTATTTGCGTTTTCAATATAAAAATCTTCTCTTGAGTTTAAAATCTTTACTTCAACGCAATTAATAACCTTGTTCACTCCAAGGCTTGCCTGGTTTTCAAGATTTAGAGTTTCAAGACGAAATTCATAAGGCAGCCCTACTAAAATATTTGAAGCAGGATATGGAAGTTTGAGAGTTCCGTTTTGGTCAATTTGTAAATCTTTTACAACCCCGTTATCTAAAAGAGCGCATACTTTAGTATTTTTAAGATGATTAAGATTTGATAAAACTTCGACTTTTTCGCTGAATTGCTTATGTAGTGCGCAATCAAGAAAAAATGCTTCGTTTAAATTTTTAACCGTTCTGCTTTTAAATCGTTCAATGTATCTTACATAATTGTCATTTATTTTTCTTTTAACAATAAAGTATGCTATATCTTCATTGTTTTCTCTTATAACGGCAACACTTTCATACGCCCCGTTTGTCAGATGTCTGTGCCATGCGGTAATTTTTTGCTTGGGGTTATAAGTAAGAGCATTTATTGTGCCGTCATTCATAATACAATAGACTATTCTATACGGTTCTTTAGCATAAGCCATATCGACAATTTGTTTACCTTCAAACAAATGATTTGCAAAAAGAGTAAGTTCTTCACCGTCATAAGAATCCGATAAATAGCTATAACCTAAATCACGAAGCATATTTCCGCCCGATTGAACAAATAAAACCATAGAACCCGAGATAACGGGTTTAACTTTTGAAGCTCCGTAGTATGATTGAATTTTTGCAACAGGTAAGGGATTTGCGCAAAACACCCCGTCAGAACCGTTTATAGACCATTCTGAATTTGTTGTAATTGCAATTAAATTATCAAAAGGAATTAAATGTCTGATGGAATTTGACATATTATCATATAATGAGAGTGTTATAGCGTCACTTGCGTTTAGAGGTCTTGAAATATTAAAATTATCGTTAGTTCCGCTTTGACTTGCCCATAGCGTTTGAGGCTGTTTAGACGAAGAAGCGTATAATTTTCTTTGCTGATAATAGCATACGCAGCTTGGGTTTTCTTCTTCAAAAGGATTTGTGTATATAGGAGCACAAGAAGTTAAATCCGGTTCAATATTGTTATCTTTAAAAGAAGTTTTTGTACTTGTACCGACATAACCAAAAACACCGTTTACACTTCTGTATATATTATATTCCATGGCATTATCAACTTCTTGCCAGTTGATTGTAATATATTCCGAAGTTGTCCAGTACGCTTCAAGATGACCTTTAACAAGTGCAACTTCGCTTCTTGTGCTTTCTTCTTTTGTTGTTTTATCGACCGCACATACAACATACTCGTATTCGGTTGTGTTAGAAGCTAATGAACCGCTATAAACAGCAGTAACATTGTTTGGCGCTTTAATTGCCGAGTTAAATGTAATTTCTTCCAATTCCCAGTGATTATGCTTAAATCTTGAGAGTGTATGCGGTTTATAATCTTTATGAACAATTGTCATAACATCCGCTTGCTGAACATAATCAAGCTCAAATAAAGCTTCTTCGCTATAAGGAGAAGTTATTTCATATATCTCGTTATTTTCATCAAGAATATAGCCCCCGTCTTTAATAAACCTTATGTAATTATTCCCAAATTCAAGAATATAACTTTGGCTAAGGTTGAATACAAAAGGAATTAATCTTGTTTTTCTGTCGGAATATTTAACTTCAGATATAAACTCTAACCCCGGACGATTAATAACACATCCTTCCTGTAAAACTATACCGTTTAGAATATCCTTAACCCCGAGAGGATATTGTCCTAAATCAACTCTTGCTTGTAATGACGGGGATAGTATTCCTTTAGAAAAAGAATTTTGACAAACTCTTATACTCATCTAGCACCTCGAATCCAAATATGTTTCTTCATCAGCTATTGTGTCAAGACCTTCTTGAGCGTTTAAATATTTTGCATGGCGCAAAAGTTTGGTATATTTTTCATAAGCAAGCTCGCCTTTTTGGATACTTCCCGTTATTACGCTTGAAGTAAGAGAAGCTAAATAATACGAAAGAGCAATTGTAAACTCGGGGCTGAAGTATACTTCTTTTTCAACCCGTTTTGTATATCTTAATACAGCATTTTTAACATTTGTTAAAATTACTTTATCTTCTTCACAAGAAGCAACTTTGAATTTTTCTAATTTATAGCAATTGTTCTCAAAAACATCTCTTGCACATATACAATCGTTAGGGTAATCGTAGCAATAGCTAAAACCGAATAAATTTTGTGATGTGGTTGATAAAGACAGTTTGCGCATACTGGAAGCAAAATTCCAGTCAAAATCTTTTAATACGCAATCTCTTGCAAGAGTATAGTAGTTGTTTAACAATATCGCTCTGTTATCTAAACTGTTTGAATTTTCAAGAGGATTTGACACGCCTAATATATTAAGTACGACATTAAAAATTTGCGCTTTTGAGTTGTTCATCATCTTCCTTTCAATTATTCATATCTTTATACCAGTTTTGAGCAACCTTGTTAGCATTACCCAAATATCCTTTAATCATTGCCGAGTTATAAAGAGAGGAATTATAATCTCTTGTAATTTCATCCGCCTGCTCTAAATAGCCGTTTGCACGGGAATAATAATTGTTTGCTTTTTCGTTGTATAAATCAAGCTCATTTTTAGCGTTTATCTCTCCTTGAGAAATTATATCGTCGTATTGTTCTTGTGACGTGTCTGAATTTAAGCTAAAACCGCTTGCGGAATTTCTTACTTTTAGCTTATTTGCTTCTTGTATGCTTTGGAGTTTTTCTTTTCTTGAACTTTCTATACCTTCCTGCATTGCTTTATGGGCATTGTCTTGTTCAATTAGAGCATTATTTATTGCAATTTGTTTTCTGTAATTATAATTTTCATATTGTTTTTTGGAATCATTGTCATATTTAAATCCCTGAACAATATTTAAAGCGCTATCGCTGATTATATTAATATAATCCTGTGGAACACACATATATTTCTCCTTTTAAAAAAAGTGGGCAAAAAGCCCACAAGTATTAATTAAGCTGTTAAATCTTTGCAGTTGTATTCAAGAGAAGAAACAACACCTGCGGTAATTTTACCAGTTGTTTCGCTGCTTGAACCTTCTTCAACGACATAAGCAAGTCTTATATAGCCCTTATTGCCTTTCGGAAGGTAATTTATCGGAAATAAATTTCCTGCTTTTAAATCTTCAAGTAAAAGTTTTGCTTCCACAAGGTCGCTGCTTTGAGAAAAATCCGGGCTTGCGCTTGTCTGAACTTTAACGGTTACACTTTTAGCATTGTCAAAGTCGTTAACCACCTGAATTATTACGGGCATATAAGAAACATCACCCAAACCAAATCTGACAATATTGTCAGAATTAATTGTACCTGTTGTTATTGCCTGATTATCGGAAAATAAAGCTTGTGCATCTAGTAACATTAATAACCTCCTTTTATTCTAGCTTTTTACTATTGCTTTTTCATTGTTTCTTATCTGATCTGCGCATTTTATCGGTATACCCATAAATGACACTATGGGTTGACCTGCAAAGTTTTCAATGCTTAAGTTAACATTAGCTTTATTAATCGCCTGAAAATGCAAATAAGTTTCAATCGTATCGTTGCAATAGATGACTGTTTTACCTGTTTTAGCAAATCTTTTTATTCTGTGATATGCTTCAATCATTAATTTAATTAAATCAGCAGCTTCCTCGCTATCCAGTGCCGTAACGTCAATATTTGCTATACGTGCGCTTGAGCGAAAATCTCTTACGCTCATACCGACATCCCATTTATAATGGTCACGATAAACTTCATACATATTACCGTCAGCGTCAAGCGCCGTTTGTGCTCCTTTATCTTCATGCACAAAACCTAATTGAGAACCCTTAGGATATAATAAATGCGTATGAAGTTCACCCCAAGTAATAAACCAGATAGATGTATTCGTATTGCCTTTTCCTCCGCCATCTAGAACTCTGTAACCGATTGAATTTTTATCGGATGAAATTTTGTCATATCTAACCGAAAGTCCGTCAAACCCTGCGGGATTTGTCTTTTTTGAGCCGTAGAAAATATTTTCCTGAACCGTATTATTCATTGACTCTAAAAACGCTTGAGCTTCATTAACTCTGAATTGTGCGGTATCCCCTTCTAAATCCGCTAAAGCTTTATCAACCTGAGAATATACTTCAAGCATACCTGTTGTATCGGTTATTTGAGTATATTCACCTTTTGAAGCGGTAACACCCTGATAAAATTTTCTAAATTCAACATCGGGTAATCCGTTTCTTACGGTTGTTTTGTGGGTTGAGCCTTCGTTACATTCTCTTACTACGGCGTCTTCAATAACCGAATTGGTTTGAGATAAAATATCGATAATGGCTTTTGCCATTCCGCCGTTTTCTTTTTGAGCAAATTTATCTTTAAGTGTTAAATATGTATTACCGACAACTGTCATAGTATTTTAGTCCTTTCTTTTATTTTTTATTGTATTTATCGCCGTATAAAAGTTGAGCGGGAGTTAACTCCTCAACGGGTGCTGAGCCTTCAATAAAGATTTCATCTTCTTTAGCTAAAGTGCCGATTTTGTGAAACATTTTAATCAACTCGGGATGGCATAGAAGTCCCAAAGATTTAAAAAGTTCTTTTAAAGATTCCGAACAAAAAGAAGTATAAGCACTGTCTGCTATTTCCATATACTCTCTAAAAGCAACACTGTTTTTGTATGGAATAGAATTATCTTTTTCCAAAAGAAGAGAATACTCACTCATTTTATCTTTCAGTTTTTCATCTTCATTCTTTAACCAGAGCTTATTTTGTCGATTTGACATCTCAAGAGCTAAATCTAATAAAGAATCAACGCAATTTTGTGACAAATTGAGCTTTTTTGCTATCGGGGCAAATTTTGCAATTAAATCTTTATCAAAAAAATAATCTTTAATTTCTTCATACTTTGAAAAATCGTATTCATCGGGTTTACCTAAGAGATTTTTTTCAGAGTTATCTCTTAAGCAAATTTTTTCTGTTTCTTCTTGCATTTTTTTCCTTTCTATGTGATATAATTTATTCAGGAGTTAGTTTATGAAAAAATCTTTATTCTTTTTATCACTATCGCTTTTTGGCTTGCTTTTGAACATACCCGTATTTGCAGAAAGTAATTTTGCCCATGCTCTTAGAACCTGCGAACCGTATTTGCTTGACGGAAGTCTTGTTCGCAACGGGCAAAAGTTTAATATAGCAGTTACTCTTGAGAAGTCCAAAAAGAAAAAAACCTGTATCTATAAAGAAAAAATATATCAAGGTATTGAATATCAAATGCTGACATGTAACATTAACTATGAGCAGCTGCCACAACTTGCCGATTTAATGGACAAACACTATAACGAGCATAAAGCAGAAATAATGAAGGAAAAGATATTTGAAGCTAAAATGACTTCAAATGAAGATATTTTAAAAACCTATCTTACAAATACAAACTTTTGTAATATTACTTATTCATCAAGAACTTCCGTTAAGTAATCTGTTTGATGTAATAATCTAAAGCGCTTTTGCGATTGTTCTTACTCCCAAATATTTGCAGACGTTTTTTGACAATTTTGATTTTGTCTTCTTCTTTTAAGGTTTTGTTTTGTGCCAAAAAAAGTGTAAAATCATTTACAATATCTTTAATGAAAGAATATTTATCTTCATCTTCAACCAAATTTAAACAAGTTATTGCAGAGTTTATTAAATAAATTTCATCCTTTTGCGAAGTTCTTTTGTAATTCTGCAAATTATTTTTAATTGTTTTAAAAAATTGTATGTCGTTATCGTTTAGTTTTGTTTTAAAATTTTCTTCATCAATATTTATAAATTCTTTTTCGTTTGAAAGTATTAAATTATACAATTTTATAAAATATTTTTCATCTGTTTTTATTTTTGCCTTTTCTTTATAATATTCTTCATTTTTTGCTTTTAAAACTCTCTGAAACTTAGAGTTTAATTCATCAATAAGTGCTTTTTTAGCGTCATTACCTAAATTTTTTACGTTTTTGTACCAGCTTATAAGATACATTGCTTCATTATAAACATTTATCAATTCGTGTCTGTTTTTCTTTTGAGAAAAAGCAAAAGTAAGGATATTTTCTAAAGCGTCTTTGTAGGTGTCATCTATCCAGATAAGAAACTCTTTATCATAGTGTGTTTTCATCTGTTTGATTAATTTTTTTGTTTTTAAATCTATAATATCTTGTGCATTATCTATTTTAGAATCTTTCTTTATGTTTTGAGCTTCTTGAGTGAATTTTTTTATACAATTATCAAATTCAAAAACGGCTTCTTTGGAATGAAGCAAAGTATATCCTTCGTTTGGCGAATATAAGACATTGAACATTAATTTATCAACGTTGTTTATAAATTCAACATAACTTACGCTTAATTTAATATTATTACTATACATTTATTTATTATCCTTATATAACACCAAACCTGTTTAATAAATCCGAGCCAAAGGAATCAACCCCGCCCATGTTTTGAATAATTTGACTGCCTTCTTTTATTACATCCATTTTCTGTTGCTGATTTTGAGATGTTTTAAGCTCTTGTCTGATTTTATCAAGCTCATAATCGGGTACAAGCTGGGTCGGGTTGATATTAGCATAAGAAGCATAATCTTCTATAATTTTTTCTCCGTTTATTTTAGATTTCAAAATCGGATCTATTGTGTTTGATATATTTGAAACGAATGTGGTAAAACGTTCCATGCTTGAAATATTAAACACTTTTTGGGCTTGAGCAAGGCTTGAAACAAACTCAATCTGCATTCTTAAACTTGAATATTCTTCCTTTAGAGGTTCAAGTATTCCTGTTTTAATTTCTTCATCATAAATCCAGTTAAGAATTTGTCTTAGTGCACAGTGAATTTGCTCTAAAAGAGGTGATAAAAGAACCATCTTTTCTTCTTTGAGCTCGTTTACCTCGGTTGCCGTTCTTCCTCTTTGAGCTGTTGATAAAATCATTGCAAATAAGTCATTATAAAAATGTTCTTTAATTGCTTCCTTTAGCACGTCTTTTTCTCCTTTAAGCTCAAGTACTCTCGGATTAACTTCATAAACGGGGGTAATACCTCTGCCGTTTTCATCCTCTTCTATATAAGCACCCGGAATATCAATAAGCTTTTTGTTTTTCAAACTCGCAGGACCTTTATACGTCGGGCAGACCATTTTTTTAACCGCTTTTGCATATTCTCTAACCATTGTCATAAGTTGTTTAACATCGGCAAGAGCGTTAATTGCGGGCGATTCTTGAGGATAGTCGCTGTCTTGAGTGTAGCTGCATTCAAAAACAACATAGGGAAATTTTGAAAAACCGCTTAAAGATAAGAACATATTTTTATCAGTTAGAATTGTTGCGCAGATGTATTTAGAAAACTTTGAGGATAAGTATTTGTCTTTGTGAAATTTATTCTTTTCGACAAAATGTATTATTTCATACTGCTTATAGGGGTTATCCTTTGAGGCTTCAATCAATTCTCGAGGAGCGCTGTTTGGGAATCTTTCGACGATATTTTTAGCTGTTTCCATATACACTCGAACAAAAGTATCCACAAGACCTTTTGAATTTTTTGCATAGTAGTATGAGCCGATTGGAAGAAGTTTAAAATTTACGACATTATCATAATCTCTTTCAAGACCGAGTGCGGAAAAGCCAAAAACGCCGAGTTGTTTATATACTTCGGGTAAACACTGATAAAAATTTGAGCTGAACAGAATTTGTCTTGTGAGCTCTTCCTGTCTTGAACACCACTCTTTTAAAAAGTAATCGTTTGTAATGTTTTTTGAAAAAGTTGTTTTAAACCAGCGATTTGTAGGACTTGTAGCACCGCTCATCATCCCCGAGGCAAAATTCCTAAGGGCAATTAAAGGGGTAGAATCGACAATTTTTTTGCTTTTTGTAAGGGGTTGTCTTGAAGTTCTTGAGATAAATTTTGTGCTTCTTGGAAGAAAATAGTCGCTAAGCTCCTGTAAATCGCTTCTTAAAACATTAAAAACTTCCTCTAATTGCTGTTTCTTTTTAACAAAATAATCAACCGTGTAAAATTCCATTATACTTTATTCTCCAAGAAAAGTTTTCTTTTGTGTTGTTGTTTCTTCTTCAATCCCTACGGGTGAAGTTTTAAGGTTTTCTCTGAAACCTTGTGTATTTTCGCTCTTTTGGGCTTTTGTAGCCGAAGCATTCGCCTGATGTCTTTGTACAACTTCGCTCTGTTTTGGGGCTTCAATTAAAGCCGGTGCAGATGGACTTTTGATAAAACACATGTGAGATTTTCTCCTTTCTTTGTTCTTTTATTTTGATTGCTTGTGCGTACGCCGGTTATGTTGGGGTTGAAAAATTGCAGGGTGGTTTTTAGGCTGCTGTTTTGCTTGTAATTCTTTACATGTCATTAATGATGTGTGGGTTATTTTCAAAAGGATGAGAATGGTAAAACGTAGGGTAGACTTTAGTTATAAACGGTGGACTGAAGTCCACCCTACGGCGAAAAACTGTAATTGCAATTGTAGGGTAGACTTTAGTTATAAATGGTGGACTAAAGTCCACCCTACAACTAAAGCGGGGGTTACAATTGTAGGGTAGACTTTAGTCTACCATCCCTAAACTGTGGATACTAGGGCAGAGAATTGCAATTGCAGAGTAGTTATAAGCAGTGGACTAAAGTCCACCCTACGACGGAGAACTGTAATTACAATTGTAGGGTAGTAGTAGGGTACCGTCCCTAAACCCGACTTGCGGGGTTTTGATTTTTAACTTAGTTATAAACGGTGGACTGAAGTCCACCCTACGGCGAAAAACTGTAATTGCAATTGTAGGGTAGACTTTAGTTATAAATGGTGGACTAAAGTCCACCCTACAACTAAAGCGGGGGTTACAATTGTAGGGTAGACTTTAGTCTACCATCTTAAAACTGTCTTGTAGGTTTTTGGTTTTTAACTTAGTTATAAACTTCGTAAGCCTTCTCGAACAGACGGGCTCACTATCGTTACGCCCTGGTCGGAATCCGCTCGATTCGGGACTATTCAAACGGTTCAAAATCCGCTTCAACCGTTTTATTTTGCTCTTGCGAACTTTGAATAATAATATTTGAGCAAAAATTTATTGCATATAAAGCCATCATAAGACAATCCGCCCAATCGGGACTTTCGTTATGAATTTTTCTTATTTCCTTTTTATCCTGAATTGCAATCAATCCGTTGGGTTTGTAGATTTTTTTAATATATTCCAACTGTCTTATTGCGTTTTTATCGGTTAATTTTAAATAACCTTTCTCCAAATATTCCCTTAAAGCCAAATACCCGTCCGCTCTTGCGTTTAGCGCATATTTCGAGCAGGGTTTTTTGGCGCCTCTAAAGGCAATTGCATTTTTTATTATCTTTTGAATGCTTACCCAAATCGGATAACCTAAGCCGTCGGCGTCAATTATTAAAACTTTTGGCATCCATTCGCCGTAAATATTGACTATTTTTCCTTTGGTTATATCCGTGTCGGCTTCAGACCAGCTTAAGGTTTTCTTTTCAAGCCATATATTTTCATTTTGCTCGACAAGAAGTTTTGCAACGCATAAATCTGCCCCGCAAGCGGATAAGTCAACACTCATAACGGAATTTGAACAATAATTTTCATCCTTTTCATATTCAAGATTTAATGCTTTATCAAGCAATTGAGATGATATTAAATATTCGTTATTGTTGCTCAAAGGATACCCCAACCAGATATGGTTATAGTCATTGATATTTGAATTTTTTGAAATTTGAGCTTCTTTTATAATTTTTTCATCGACATAAGGATTATCAAAGTAGCAAATATATATATGCAGACAATCTTTTCTTTTTGCGCAGAAGTTATATACAGCGTCAAATCTGTTATAGCGGTTCATTGTAAAAATTATTACGGAATTTTTCTTTCTGATTGTAGGAACAATAACATCAAGTGTTGTTTTTGTAATTGATTGAGCTTCGTCAATCCAAAGAATATCAACGCCTTCCAAGCCTTTAATATTAACGCTGCCTTGTTCTCTAAAGCCTTTGAAAAAAATTTTCGAGCCGCTTAATTGGTGTATCAGATTATCTTTTTTAATAAGATAGGTAAGATTGTATTCGTTAATTAAATCCAGAAAAACGGTTTTAACCGATTCATTAATTGAATTTTGGATTTCTCTGCCGCAGCAAATGCGAACACATCTGTTTTCCATAATATATAAAAGAAATCTTGCAACGCTTTGAGTTTTGCCTGACGCTCTGCCGCCTTCTAAAAGAAAATAATTATAGTTATTAAACTTAAAAATAAAAGGGAATAATTTTTGAGGAATATTAAGAATTTCAGGTATTACCATTGATTTCATTTAGTCAAAAAATTCTTCTCCGATATTCAGTTTAAGCTGTTGACCGTCGATTGTAATTTCACCCATTTTTACGACAGCTCCGATTTGAAGATTGTCATGGGAATATAGCCCCGCAATTTTAACTTTATTTTCAACCGCTCGAATTGCAGCAAGAATATTTGGATTGCCGTTTTTATCAAAACAGTTAAGAGCCGTGTTTTTCAGTTCGTCAAATTCTTTTATTGCAGCTTCGCTTGTGTAGGTTTGACTTTTATTGTTGAGCTTAAGAGTGTTTTTGTGTGAAGCATAAGATAATTTTGAACTTTTTTCAGTCATTATTTTTTATCGTTTTAACCAAAATTTTATTTCCGGAAAAATCGCATGCATATTGTTTTATTGCAATTATCTTTCCTTTTCTTTTAACTTCGATATTTTTACCGTATTTAAAGCCTGACGGTGCCTTGTAGCGATTTTTAAACCCAAGCATGGTAGAAACTACGTCTTTTTTAAATCTTTCCTTTATTTTTCTTGCACCGCCCGAATAGTAATATTTTTCATAATAATTTTTCATATCAGCGCTGCAATATGAATAAAGCGCAATTTCCTTTTGGCAGATGGGGCATGAAGCGATGTAGAGTTTTCTTTTTAAAAATTCATCACTATCCGATAAAAACCAGATATCCTGCGCTTGAAACACGCTGTTGCAATGTTGCACAACAACTCCTCCTTGTTTTCGTCAGCCTCGTTTCTCAATCCGATAAATTAACAGATGATACAAATTTGAATTGTCCGAAAAATATAAATTACATTTTTACTATAACACTCTTTTTTGAAAAAAGCTCGTTTTTGGTTAAATGTTTGCGCTGTTGTACAAATTTTACCCGTTTTTCTTGACAGTTTTATAAAAAAAGAGTATAATGCAAAAGCGTAATTTTTTTATTTTAAAAAATTCAATAAACTATTGAAAAAATAATTTCAGCAAGTATGATACTTATATGACACTATATTTTACCTGTCGCTAAAACCACACATAACCTGAGGTTAATTGGTTCCGAGGCAGGGTGAGAAAATAAGTTTAAAATTGAATATTATTGTGGCGGGTGTCGCCAAAGGTGGTTACCCGGCCCTGAGGGATTAATTGGTTCCGAGGCAGGGTGAGAAAATAAGTTTAAAATTGAATAGTTTTATGAAATTTGTGGCGGGTGTCGCCAAAGGTGGTTACCCGGCCCTGAGGGATTAATTGGTTCCGAGGCAGGGCGAGAAAATAAGTTTAAAATTGAATATTATTATGGCGGGTGTCGCCAAGTGGTTAAGGCCTCGGATTGTGGTTCCGATACGCATGGGTTCGACCCCCATCACCCGCCCCATTTTTTAAAATAGCGAATTTTATAAGAGCCTTTAACGGCTCTTTTATTGTTATTGTTAGTTTTAAGCCGTCATAAAAAGTTCGAGCAAAGCAATTTTAATAAAATTCCTTTTTATTTTCCGAATGGCTTAAATAAGCTGTAGTAAGATGTTTACAGAGTTTGAATTGCAGGATTAACTTTAGCCCGCTATTACACTTGGAACAAGTATCAATTCAGCAAATTACAGGGTAGACTTTAGTCTACCATTTATAACTAATGCATTTTTAGGAAGTTGCAGGATTAACTTTAGCCCGCCATTACACTTGGAACAAGTACCCATTCGGCTTGATTGCCACCGAGCAGACTTTGATAAAACGGTGGAGCGAAGTCCACCCTGGGGCTTTTTAATCTCATTCTTTTAAAATACCTGCCCTTGCAATGGCATATTATTGAAACAGTAACCATTCAGCAAGATTATCATGGCTTAAACCTTGATAAAACTTTAACCTTGGAATAATAGAGCAGGGTAGACTTTAGTCTACCATTGCACTACGTTACACTTGGAACAAGTACCCATTCGGCTTGATTGCCACCGAGCAGACTTTGATAAAACGGTGGAGCGAAGTCCACCCTGGGGCTTTTTAATCTCATTCTTTTAAAATACCTGCCCTTGCAATGGCATATTATTGAAACAGTAACCATTCAGCAAGATTATCATGGCTTAAACCTTGATAAAACTTTAACCTTGGAATAATAGAGTAGGGTAGACTTTAGTCT
>CANPYC010000045.1 GCA_947587615.1 Candidatus Gastranaerophilales bacterium
ACCTTGGTATACTTGTCCTAAAAGTTGTTGTAAGTGTCGGTATGGTAATCTTTGAACTTGGAACATGTATTATTCAGCAAGATTGCCATGGGCTAACCTTGAAAAACGGTAGACTAAAGTCTACCCTACTGTTACTATTGCACCTCGCTAATGATATGATGGGTAAAACGGTAGACTAAAGTCTACCCTACGACTTTTTATTTCCATCCTTTTATAATTCTCCACCCTTGTTAATGACAGTTTGAAACTTAATGAAATATAGTAAGATGGTAGACTAAAGTCTACCCTACAATTAAAATTCTCTGCCGCAGCAGTTTGATATCCCTGTAGGGTGGACTTCAGTCCACTGTTTATAACCAATGCTTTCTTTTTCATGTAATTAATAAGGCGGATTTGCTTCAAACCCTTGGCAAAGTTATGAGCCTTAGGAATAAGAAGTATGTGCGCCTGGCGTAAGAAAAGCGCACCGAAGCTGAGGGTGAAAACAGAAGCGATGAGCTTTTGTTAAACCCGTTAAATGCAAGGAGTAAGAGTGTTAAGCTTAGATTTTCAAGCAAACCGGATCGGTTAGGGTGTAACTCCAGTGAGCCTGTCTGTTTGAGTAGACTTACGAAGCGACTAAAACCGATAGATTTTAAAAGCGAAGTGCTAATTCTGCGAGTTGTGCTTAATCCAAGAGGCGGATTTTGGCTAGAGAAGCAGGGTAGACTTTAGTCTACCATCTTAATTATCAATAAAGCAATCCTGAAACTTTGGAAAATGTTACCGTTCAGCATGATTACCATGGATTAACGCTTAATAAAACTACGGCTGTATCTTCCTGCTTTCATCCTATTATCAATAACTCGCCCTGGCAATGACAGGTTAGGATAGAATAGGATTTAGCAAGATTACTGATTTAATATACTTTAATCATCTGTTTTGTTCCTATATCATCTGTCCTTGTAATGACGTAAATTTGAAACACTCTAATAAAATTTCATTGCACTCCGCCTTGTCTCTGCTGAAATTAGCGAGGGTATAGTATAGGGGATGAATTTAGGTTTATCATGGGATAAAAACCCGTGGTAATCTTTGAACTTGGAACATGTATTATTCGCTAAAGATTGCCCTGGGCTAACCTTGAAAAACGCTAGACTAAAGTCTACCCTACTGCTACCGTTACCTCGCTAATGATATGATGGGTAAAACGCCAGACTAAAGTCTATCCTGCAATTAAAATTCTCTGCCGCAGCAGTTTGGTATCCCTGTAGGGTGGACTTAATCTACCCTACGGCTTTTATTTTTATCCTTTTCTTATTCCCTCTGTTAACAACATAGAAAAATTGCCTTTGTCAATCACTATCTTTATAATTATAACGATGTGTGAAGGGTTAATTATTACATGCATTTATTAAGATAAATAGGTTTTTAATTTTTTTAAGTCTGTCGCCTGTGTCTTTGTATTCAATCTTATCTGAAGCCAAAAAATACATTTACAAATATTTCTTTTGAAGTTGTAATTGTATCAGCAGTACTGCTATTTGTGCCAACTTGAAATACTGTATTACTATCTTTTTATAAGAGTTGTTTCATTGCCAAATAATGTTATGAAGAATAGCCTAAATTTTGGAATAAATTGAGATAAAATTTAAGTAATTAAAACTAATATAATAAATTAAAATAATATTAAATTAAATCTTAATACTTTTTCTTGTTTTGTATCTTACATCCGACCTGCCGTCTTTATCATTTGAAGAATAGCTCAAATATAATTTGCAATTATTATTTAAACAATCAAAACCGTTAATGGCATCTCCCGCCGTTATTTTATGCCTTATTCCCGTAATCTTTTCTTCAACATTATTCATAAAAGAGGTTAGTTTAAGTTTACCATCATCCGATGAGTTATCTTTTTTAAATTCATAAACCTTATCTGCGCTTATATAGCAATTGGGAATCGAATCCGGGTCGTCTCTATCAAAATCATACTGTTTAATTAAAGGATTAATATAAACCTTTGCGCTGACAAAATCTGCACCATCTTTTTTATAAGTAACCATAGCATAAGCGGAAATTTGAGAATCGCCGTCATAACGTAAAGAGCTAAATGAAACTCCATCAGCAATTCTTTTGGCAAATCTTGCAAAAGAAAGGTTGGTTTTTTTCTCATCCAGTATATGAACCTCATCAGCTTTAATTCCTTTAGGATATATTTTTAAACCGGAAAACACTGCAGAATTTTCAAAATCATAAAGACAATCTGCTACCCTTATGTTTTTAGCTCTGTCAATTTTTGGCGAAAAAAGTACTGCTTTGGGAGTATTTGTATTTATACAAGGGTCTGAATATAAAGTTGAAAATGGTTTTGTTTGGTAATAAACAATCATCTTTTTTTCAAAAGCATTTTTAACATAACGAGGAGCGTCTTGTCGGAAATAAAGAGGATTATATGTTGTTACCATAGCACTATATAGGTCAAAATTTGTATTTTGTTTTTTATATTCTTCTATTGCGCAATTTAATTGATTATTTGCAATATCCAAATCTTCTAAATATGATGCTACAATGCTGTTTATATGCTCTTGCATAATTTGTTTTTGCTCTTGCGCTTCTAATCTGCGGCGTTCTATAAATTCGCATATATCATTGATTTTTTTTGTAATACCTGAATCAAAAGAGTTACTGTAAGCTCTGTTGCTTCTTGCAAGCGTATCATACTTACTTGGAGAGATGTTTTTATCTTTTTTATTTGAGCCAAAATGAACTGTGTTTTGATTAAATTTATTAATATTAATGGGGGCAACCATACCTTTTCCTTTATTCTTTAATTTTTATTCTTTTCACGCATTATTATAAAACGCTAAAAAAAATTTTTTTGCGTTAAAAAAAAGGCGCATTTTCTGCGCCAATTTTGCAAACCTACCTACAATCCCCCATTTCAGATAAATAATTATTTTTGTTTAAAAATAATTATTTAGAAATTTTTACAACAAATGAAATAAAATCACTAAAACTTTCCTTAACAAAATCTTTTGCAAGTCTTTTTAGCGATGTTTTTTCAATTGATTCAAAAGCAAGCGTAATAGGGTCATCAGTATTTTTGAATTTCATCCTGATACTTCTATTATCAATTGCATTTAAACTTTCTTTTAATGAAGCAAAATCACAATTTACTTCAAACGGATTAAATGTTTCTTCAAATGTGTTTTGTAGGTAATTTGCCATATTTTTTCTCTCTCTGATATATCCGACTTACATAATAATAAAGTATTTTTTAAACACAAAATTGCCTATTGATATATAATTGCTTAATAAAACTTAATAATTGTTAAATATTTTTATTTAAAAATTGAACTTTTAATAAAAAATTTCGTTATAATTAATGAAAAAGGAACAAAAACATTATGGATGAATTATCAATTCTGTTACATGAGGCAAAACCCTTATATAAAAAGAGAAAAAGAAATAAATTAATGGTAAAATCAGCTTTAGTATTGGTTATACCTCTAATGTTATTCACAAGTGCTCTTAATCTTTACTTTGAAGGTAATGATATATATATAGCAATGAATAGCAACTCTTTTCAAATGCAGCTTTTAGAAGATGATTTCGGATTGAAATAAATTGAAAGATATAATTAAAAATAATGCTACTAAAATTAAACAAATAATCAAAAACATAACGGGCGAATATAACGAAGATTTAGAGCAGGAAGTATACATAAGAACTTATAAAATCTTGATAAATACTCTGAGCAAAATAAATTCAGCCAATGGATATGTACAATTGCTTCAAATTTATGTAAAGATTATTTAAGAAGTTCGGCTTTTAAAATCAGAAAAAATATGTCTGATGAAGAAAGTCTTGTTACTATTGGAACTAATGAAACACCCGAAAAAATATACTCTTCTAAAGAACGCCAGAGAATTATCTTAAAAGCCGTTGATAAACTGCCTAAAAAACTTAAGGAGGTTATAATTCTTTATGAATTTGAAGACTATTCTTATGAAAAAATCGCTCAAAAATTAAACATACCTCAAGGTACGGTAAAATCAAGAATAAATAGTGCAAGAAACATTCTAAAACAAGAACTTGCTTTTCTTTTACAGGAGATTAACAATTGAAAAAACTAAAAACCATAATACTTTTTTTAATATTGCTTTTAATACCTTATGCTTCTTCTCAAAATATAAGTAATGAGCATGAGCATACTTATTCCAATAAAGACAAGCAGGCATTTATTCAAAGACAAAAAGAAATTGATGAAATGCTTAATCTAAGGCTAAATTTAACGGAAGAACAAAAGCAATATATTCAAACAAACAGACCTAAACACAGAGAAGAAATTAAAAAAAACGTTGAAAAAATGAAAGTTCTGCATTCAAAAATTAAAGATATTTATACCTCAGAAATTCCAAAAGTACAAGCGGACATTATAACAGCTCCGATGAAAACCGAACTTGCAATTCTAAAACAAAATATTGATAAATTAAAAGAAGAAAACAGAAAAAATTTTGAAAACATATTAACGCCAACACAAAAAGTTGAGTTTGAAAAAATCAAAAGCGAATATGCTAAAAAATAAATTACTTACCTTTTTTGATTTTTTGAAGGTTCTTTTTGTGTTGTTTTTTAAGAGCTTCAAGCTTTTTTTTAAGTTCCAGGTCGGCTTTTAATTTCTCCTGTCTGGCTTGAGCTTTTGCTTCCTGTTTTTCATATTGTTTTTTAACTCTTTCAAGTTTTGCTTCATTAGAATCTTTTGATAGATTATCAGCTGCTTGAGAGATTTTATTTTTTAATTTTGCTACAATACCCGTATTTTGACTTTGTGCTTCGGGAGCAATTTTTTTAAGTAAATTTGAAGCAAGCTTTTTGCCGCCTTTTTTCCAGGCTAAAACTCCTCCTAAAGTTGCTAAGAGTGCTAAAGCAGGTTTTATATATTTTTTAATTTTATTATTTTTTGTTTCGTTTAAAGATGAAGTTGTATTGTTCGATTTTTCAAAACTATCTTTTTTATAAGCATTACCGTTGTTTATGTAACCGGTTAAAGAGCCGCCCATACCAAGTACTCTTTTAGCTCCAAAATCCGCAACCGATTCATAATTTCTATTATTTGCAATATAGTAATTAGCACCTTCAAACATATTATAATAAAGTATTTTTTTGTTAAAAAATTGCCCGATATAAGAAGTATTTGTTATAAAAAAATAATGAAGAAAAATATCGGATACATCTTAATAATTACCTTGGTTTTTATTGTTTTTTCTCTTTATTTCTTTGCAAAATGCGGGAGTATTTTTGTTGATTTTTCAAGAGAAGCATACATTCCCTTTCAGATGGTATCAGGTGAAAAGCTTATAAAAGATATTTTTTTAATATATGGTTTTTGGGGCTATTTTATTAATTTTTTAATTTATAAAATTCAGCCTAATTTTAATCTTCTGATGATTGAAGCACATATAATATCATATTTTATTGTTTTAATAACATATTTTATTATAAAAAAATTTGAAACATCAAAAAAAGCAGCGGTTTTTTGCAGTCTTTTTATTTTATCAAGCATTTTTTCGGATTCCGTTTTTACTTTTGTTCAGCCTTATTCTTTTTCAACACTTTGGGCAATAGCAGGTATTAACCTTGCCTTTTTTGCTCTTCTTTATAAAAAAGAAACACTTTTATATTTAACCCTTGGTTTTATATTTATCAACCGTATTGAATTATTTATCTTAACCTTAGGTGCAATTACGTTATATTTTATTTATATTAAAAAACTGCCTTCAAAAAAAGCAGGCTATATATTAATTTTTCCTTTTTTAAATCTCATTTGGCTAATATTTAATCAAATAAGTTTGAGTGATATTTTGAATAATTTAAATTATATTAATGCGCAGCTTCATGCCAAAAGTCTGTCTTTTTTATACAGATGTACGGGTGTATTTTTTGAGTTTGAAGTATTTATAAAAAGTATAAAAAATTTATCAATTTTGGCTTTTGTTTTTAGTATGGCATATTTATTAAAACGTTATTCAAAAATTGCTTCTTATGTTCTTATAATTTCTTTTTTTGTTTTCATACCGAGGCTATATACCTATATTAATTTTTCTTTAATTTTACTTATTATTTTTTCAATTTATTATTTTATAAAGAAAAAATTATCAAATGATGAGATTATTATTCTTCTTTTATCTTTTATACTTGCTTCAAAATCCGTATTTAACGTTCAGTGGTTTTCATACAGCAACTACGGGTTTTTTGTTGTAGTGTTTTGTTTATATATACTGTTTAAAAAAAATCTTGATAAAAACTGGTTGTATGTAATATTTTGTGTACTTTTACTTTGCTGTGGCTTTTATAATTTTTTAAATATAAGAAATAAAGATGTTAAACTTATTAAAACTCCTAAAGGCAATTTTTACATAAGCTCGCAATTCTATAACGTAACAAAAAAAACAATAGACTATATAGCGCAGAATTTAAAAGAAAATGAAACAATGTTAACTGTTCCTGAAGGGCAAATTCTTAATTTAATTGCAAATAAAGGATGGGGCTTTTATAATACAACATTTATTCCTTTGGATTTTGAAATTTTCGGTGAAAATAATCTTATTCAAAAGCTGAGGGAGAATAAAACCGACTATATTGTTATATTTCCAAGGGATACATCGGAATATGGTGCGGCTGAATTTTGCAAAAATTATGCAGTTGATTTTTGTTCATATATTTCGGATAATTATAAAATAGTAAATGTGATTGATGAAATTTATAAAGTATATATTTATAAAATTAACAAAAAAGAATAAAAAAGAATAAAAAATGACAACTGTAAAAAAAGAAACAATAGGAATAGCACAATTTGGCTGCGCCAAAAATCTTATAGATATGGAGCTTATGCTTGGTCTGTTGGTTAAAAACGGTTACAGCTACAGCTTAGATACTGATAGAGATGATATCGAAACGGTTATAGTAAACACTTGTTCCTTTATCCATGATGCTGAATCGGAGAGCGTAAAAGCAATTTTAGATATGATATCCAAAGGTAAAAGAGTTATTCTGACAGGTTGTTTGGTGCAAAAGCACAAAGAGGAGCTCCCTAAGCTTTTACCTGAGGTTAAAAATTTCATAGGAACATGTGAATATGATAAGATTATTGAAGCAATCGAAAATAAAGAATATATAAATATTTCACAAACTCCTAATTATTGTTATCGTGAAGATATTAAGCGTGAGCAAATAACCGTCGGGGCTTCAAGCTATATAAAAATTGCGGAAGGCTGTTTTTATAATTGCGGTTATTGCGTTATACCAAGTCTTAGAGGGTCTTATAAATCAAGAAAAATTGAAAACATAGTATCTGAAGCTTGTGAACTTGCAGATAAGGGAGTATCGGAAATTATACTAATAGCGCAGGATACAACAAGTTATGGAATTGATATTTACAAAAAACCAATGCTTGCTAAACTATTGGAAGAATTAAATAAAATTGAAAATCTTAACTGGATTAGAATACTCTACGCATATCCGACAAATTTTAACGATGAGTTGATGAATGCAATTAATTCTCTTGATAAAGTTGTGAAATATGTTGATATTCCTCTTCAGCATTCAAATTTGGAAGTTTTGAAAAGAATGAAGCGCCCTGCAATTGATTATCGGGAACTTATTAAAAAAATCAGAAGCAAAATTAAAAATGTTGCACTTAGAACAACCTTTATCACGGGCTACCCCGGAGAAACCGAAGAAGAATATGAAGATTTATATAATTTTGTAAAGGAGATGAGATTTGATAGAGTGGGGGTTTTTGCTTACTCAAGAGAAAAAAACACATACGCATATTCTCTAAAACCGCAAATAAAAGCAAATGTTAAGAAAAAAAGAAGAAATGAATTGATGAAACTTCAAAAGAAAATTTCTTTTGAAATAAACAAATCATACGTAGGAAAGAAAATCCCCTCCATTGTTGAACAAATTTATTCTGATGGTACAATTATAGCCAGAAGTTATAAAGATGCACCCGACATTGACGGTCTGGTTTATATAAAAACAAAAGAATATGTAAATCCGGGTGATATTGTAAATGTAACAATTACAAAAAATACATGCTATGATTTATATGGTATGGTATAATAGAAAATATAACTAAAAAAATAAGGAAAGTGTTTGGAATTACCATGCAAAAAGAAAATGAAAATATAAAAATGTTTGATACAACAATTGCCATATTACCTATCAGCTCTATTGCTCAAACCCTTAATGTTCATCAAAGAACTTTGAGAATATATGACAAAGAAGGGATTTTATCCCCTACAAGAACCGATAAAAACAGAAGAAATTACAGCCTTGATGATTTAGAAAAAGCAAAGCTTATTCTTTTCTTAACAAGGAATTTAGCTATGAACCTTTCAGGTGTCAAGATGATTTTTGCAATGCTTGAAGAAAATAAAATTGAACCTAAAAACTATATGACTTATGTTAGTAAAGTTGCAAAAAGAGCAAATATTAATACTGAAATTCAAAAAGATAATATTGAAAAAACATCTAAAAGAGGAAGAAAGGCAAAACAACCTAAAGAGGACTAATAATCTTCTTCCAGGATTCAAATGCTTTATAAGAGCTTCTTGCTAAAGGATTAACAACTGGTAAGATATTTGTTTTTTCTTTTATAAAGTTTTCAATTTCTTTATATTCTTCAAGGGCATAGTATTTTTCAACTTCCAAATGTTTTTTGGAAGGTTGAATATACTGCCCGATTGTTAAAATATCCGTTTTTACGCTGTTTAAATCAAGGATTAATTCTTTAATTTCATCCAAGGTTTCTCCAAGCCCGAGCATAAAACCCGATTTTGTTATTAAACCCGCATTCTTCATATACTTTAAAACATCAAGTGTTGTATTATAATCAGCCATAGCACGAGCTTTGGGATAAAGTCTTTTAATTGTTTCAATGTTATGATTAAAAACATCGGGTTTTGCTTCAATAATACGATTAAGGGCGATTTTGTCCCCTTTAAAATCTGGGGTTAAAACTTCAATTTTTGTATCGGGATTTAGTTTTCTTATTTCTTCAATTGTATTTTGAAAGTGAATTGAGCCATAGTCATTATTTTCTTTTAAATCATCTCTTGTAACGGAAGTTATGACACAGTATTTAAGTTTAAGTTCATAAACGGCAAGCGCAACGTTTTTAGGCTCGTTTAAGTCAAGAGCTAAAGGAGTTTTTTGTGAAATATTACAGAATGCGCAATTTCTTGTACAAGTTTCACCTAAAATTAGAAATGTTGCCGTTCTGGAAGAATAGCACTCGCACTTATTCGGACATCTTGCCCCATCGCAGACCGTATGGAGATTATTATTCTTTAAAATCTCTCTAACTCGTTTAAATTCAAGGTTGTCAACGGTTGCGATTTTTGTTTTGAGATAGTCGGGTAAACGTTTTCTTTTAGTATTTTCTCCAGTAAACTTATTCAATTCTCAATGCCTCGCTAATGGCTTCCGCTAAACTCGGGTGAGGGAATATAAAGTCTTTAATTTCATTTACGCTTATTTCTTTATCAATAAATACACTGAATAGAGAAATTAATAAAGAAGCATCTTTAGAAACAATATGCGCACCTTTGATTTTATCATCCTTGATTATTATTTTTATAAGACCATCATAGCAATTATCGCACCATGATTTTGCAATTGCCGCCATGGGAATTTTTTTAATTATATAATCATCCTTATTTATATCCTGTTCCCTTAAACCGATTGAAGCAACTTCAGGGGTAAGATAGATAACCGAAGGCATGGTTTTTTTAGGTATAGGGTTATTATTAAGAATTTTATTCATGATGATTTTTGCCTGATACGCTCCCGCATGCGCAAGCATACATTCACCGTTAGCATCACCTGCCACAAAAATATTGTCAAAATCCGTTGTATAGTCTTCATAACTTTTAAGCTTAAACTCTTCTGTGCAACCTGCTATATTAATTTTAGGCATAACGGGAGTACGTCCGACTGCTACGAGTATTTTTTCAACGGCAAATCTTGAACCTGAATTTAAAAAGACAACACTGTCTTTAATGGAGGTTATGTGGTCATCTTTATAATAATTAACTTTATCGGTTTTAATAATTCTTTCTATTCTTTTTTGAATATCAACATCAAAACCGGGGGCAAGACTTGAAGCTTTTTCAATTAAAAATACAACAACACCCAAATCGGATAAAGCTTTTGCCCACTCTAACCCGACGGCACCCGAGCCTACTATTGCAATTGTTCTTGGTAATTTATCCAATAAAAACATATCATTGGAATTTAGAATAAAATTTCCGTCACGCTCAAGACCGTTTAAATTTATTGGTTTTGAACCTGTTGCAACGATAATATTTCTTGCCTGATAAATATTATCGTCCGCATAGATATCTATTTCATCATCATGGACAAATAATTCCGCTTCAGCTTTAACAAGCGTAATATTTTTTGACAGGTTTGTATTTAAAGCCTTGGTAAATCTTGTTATTATACTAAAATTTCTTTGAATAATTTTTTGCCAGTTTATATCGGGTTTTGTAAATAAACTTATACCGAGCTCTGAAGAATTATTCATTGTTTGAACAACGTTTGAGGTATGTAGAATTGATTTTATAGGAATACAGCCTAAATTTAAACAGGTGCCGCCTAATTCCATTTTTTCAAAAGCAACAACAGACAGCTTGTTTTTAGTTGCAATGTTAACCGCTTCTAATCCTGCGGGGCCTAATCCTATAACAGCTAAATCGTACATTTATCCTCCAACTACATTTATATATCTATTATAGAGCTAACTATATCTTTTGCAACAACATAAGCACCCGACCAGCAATTTTGTAAATTAAAACCTCCGCAAAAGCCGTCAATATCCAGTATTTCTCCACAGTACCATAAATTATTGTTAATTTTTGATTTACAGTTTTTGTCGGCTTCACCAAGTTTAAGACCGCCTGCATGAACAATTTCGCCTTTGTTTGATGTTGAGATTATTTTAAGTTTTAAAGTTGAGTAGGAAATTAATTCTTTTTGTGATATTTCAGCGCAATTTTTCTTTGGATAGGGTAAAATTACACTCGCTAAAGACTTAGGAATAAATTTTGATAAGACATTAATTATTGATTTTTTTGGAAATTTTTTAGTTTCTTCAATTAAATAATCTTCACAAAAAAGCTTAATTTTAATCTCGTAGGGGAAATCTTTATAAGCGTTAATTGATGAAATTTTATAAGCCAATGGGCCGCTGATTCCGTTATTTGTGAATAAAAAATCACCATCAAGCGCTTTAACGCTTACACCTTTCGGATATTTGAAATCATCAACAACAAGAGCACAAAGGGCTTTTTTAAAAGGTATATATGTGTGATTAAATTCTGTAATTAAGTTATAACCCGACCTTGAGCCGATTGAAATAACGATTTTATCGTAAGAATCTAACTCTTGCTTATGATTAATCTGTTTTTTAATTATTTTTACGTTTTTATAGCTAAACAATTTATTTAGCATTTTTTCTCTGACATCTTTTGAAGAATTTGATTTTGGAAAAACCCGACCATCCGATTCGACATAAGTTTCAACACCGATTGAGTTAAAAAATTCAATTGTTTCAAAGTTTGAATATCTTGAAAAAAGAGAATAGAGAAACTTTTCACCTCTCGGGTAATTGGAGCAAAATTCTTTAATATCTTCTTTTGAATTTGTAATATTGCAGCGTGTTCCGCCTGTCGGGAGGAGAGTATGAAGTATTTTTCCTTTTTCAAAAATCGTAAGAAGATAATTGTCAAAATTTATCTGCTTAAACATTTGTAAAATATTTAAAGCACAATATACACCGCTTGGGCCTGCACCTACGATTGCAATATTTACCGGCTTATTTTGGTATAACCGTTCCATATAAAAACACATTCTCGGGGTTATCTAATTCATCATACAGCTGAGCAATTGTTTTGTTAAAAACAGGATGAACCAAGTCTGCTTTAACTTCAAGCATAGGTACTAAAACAAAAGCTCTTAAGTGCGCCAAAGGGTGCGGAATTGTGAGAATATTACCAACAGATAAAATTTTATCATCATACATTAAAATATCTATGTCTATTGTTCGCTCAATCCATTTTTTGTTGTCTTGTCTTACTCTTCCCAGTTTTTGTTCAATTAAAGCGCAATAATTTAACAATTCTAAAGGTTCAAAATCCGTATCAATTGCAATAGCGGCATTTACAAACCATGGTTGGTTTTTATTTCCCCAGGGCTCTGTTTCATAAAAAGAAGAAGTCTTAACTACTTTAATTTTATCACTTGTGCTCAGCATGCTTGTGGCTTGTTGAATATTTGAAAGTCTGTCACCTTGATTAGAACCCAGAGATAAAAAAACTCTTGCCATTTTTTAAAATCTTCCTTGCTTATATATTTAACATTTTATAATTCTTTTGTTATAATATCAATATACCAGTTTTTTAAGAGGGGAAAATGAATAAAAATCAATCAACGGGAATAATCTTAATTGTAGCTATAATTTTAATTGCAGTGCTTTCAAGAGCGTTTATTGAACCAAACACTTCAACAAGTGAAATATCCTACACACAGTTTTTAAACAAGGTTCAAATGAATACAATTGAAAGTGTTAATATAGCAAAAGATGTTTTAATTGCTGTTCCTAAAGAGGAGGAAAGCGAAAAAACGCTTAACACAAAACCAAAAGAGCAAAAACAACAATTTAACCTGCCCGGTGCTCCTATTGTTTCTCAAACACCGCAGAAAAGATACAGGGTTCAAATTCCTGAAAATGACGATAAGTTATATGAACTTTTACAGGATAAAAACGTTGAAATAAACATAACAAAACCGCAGGACGGTTCATGGATGAGTATTGTCGGCTCTGTTATTATACCTATTATATTTATTACAATTATGATAGTTTTAATTCTTAAAGGAATACAACAAACAGGCTCGTCTGCTCTTAATTTTGGAAAATCAAAAGCAAAAATGCTTGCTGATGATAAAATTAAAATAACATTTAAAGATGTTGCAGGTATTGACGAAGAGCGCCAAGAACTTGAAGAAATTGTTGACTTTTTAAAAAACAGCGAAAAGTATACAAAGTTGGGTGCTAAAATTCCTAAAGGCGTTCTTTTGGTTGGTGCACCGGGGACGGGTAAAACTTTAATGGCTAAAGCTGTTGCAGGTGAAGCAGGAGTTCCTTTTTTCTCAAT
>CANPYC010000046.1 GCA_947587615.1 Candidatus Gastranaerophilales bacterium
TCTTTCCAAAATATGGTATATTTTCCCGTACAAATGTATAAAAGTGCTATATTTAATTTTTTTGCCATTTTATTTTTCTCCACCCTAAAGGTATTATCGTGCTGCTGTTTTCAACAAAAGGATCAGGAGCTAAAACAACCCCTGAACTGTCTTTTCTAAGCCAAGCCGCCCACCAGCTAAAAGTTGAATTAGCTATAATTGCGTGTTTACATTGGCTCATTAAATACATGTCTTTCCAATCTTCATTATTTTTTGAATTATAATCTCCTATAATTTCAAACATATATTCCAATTGGAAATTTTCTTTAATATAATCTTCGCAATCCGAACCGAAAATAAAAAATACGGGGTTATCAATATTTCTTACAACATAATCAATTGCTTTTTTATAGTATTCAATATCCAACTCCCAGCCGAGGTTTAAATAATCACCCCTTCTTATATGAATAAAAACAGGGTTTAAACAGGAATTAATTTTTTTAATTATTTCAAGATTATACTCATCTTCAACTTTTGGAAATTGAAATTTTTGTTTAATTTTATCTTCAATTCCGATAAAATATTTTTCATTCTGAAAATAACCTTCAAAATAATATGATACCTTTCTTAATTTTTTTAAATCAAAAAACTTTTCATCATATTCAAAAGGGTTAGCTTCCGTTAATATATTTGTTTGATATTTGGGAATATTAAAAATCTTCCTTATAAAACCGCGGTATTTAGATTTTGCATATTTTGTACTTTCAACATCCTCTAAAGTTGCATAATTTGCGCCAATGTTAAATATTTTCTCAAGCTCATACTCTCTATAAGCAAGAAGCCCACCCCCAACGGAAGAATCGGAAGCGGGGTTTTTAAAAGGTTTTATTTCTTCATACCAATTAATATCGTACAAGACTTTAGCGCGTGACATTTGGGCAAGTTTTAAACCAAACGCATATTGAAACATTTGATTACCTAAACCGCCATTCATATTAACTATCTGTTTTTTCATAAAATAGACCTATAAAAAATCAATATTTTTTAATCTTAAAATTTAAACCTGCTATACATAATTCTTTATGTTTTTCAATGCCGTTTGAAACATTTTTTACTGAAAATATTTTTTCCAGAAACGTTTTCTTTTTGGGAGGATGAAATTTTCCCATTATCACTTGCCTTAATTCAACATCATCAGTTAAAAAATTAAGCATATTATCTCTTACTATTAAATCAGATTTTTCCATTTCAGGATTTAGCGATAAATTATCTCCATGTATTCGATACTTTAAAAGCACTTGTTGAATATTACAAAAATTCAAAAACCTTATTGCTCTTGACCATAGCTCATAATCTTCACATAAGATATTTGTTTTATATCTTAAATTGTATTTATTAAAATCATCCCTGCGAAGCATAATTGTAGGATGAGCCATAAAACAGCCTTTTATAAGGTCTAAATATTTTAATTGTTTCGGATACTTCCAAACTTCTTTCATGCTGCCAAAAGTTTCTATAAACCCTCCAACAACGGAACAAGTCGGATTATTTTCTAAAAATTCAACTTGAAGCTTAAACCTATCAGTTAAAGAAATGTCATCTGCGTCCATTCTTGCGATATATTCACCTTTTGCAAAATCAAAACCGGAGTTAAGAGTTGAGCTAAGACCTCTATGAGGCAATTTTAAATATTTTATCTTGCCTTCAGTATCATCTTTTTGATAAGTTTTTATTATGTCTTCCACATAGCTATCAGAACCATCGTCAGCTATAATAAATTCAAAATCCTGATACGATTGATTTAATATGCTGTCTATGGCTTCTTTTAACCATGCCTCATTTGAATTATATACCGGCATAACCACTGATATTTTTGGCATTTATCCCCCCCCCTTGCAATCTGCATTAACTCTGTATTACACTTTTTATTTTTTCTTTTTTAATTGTAATACCTAAAACTTTATATATTTTTATATTGTTTTTTACTACTTTTTCTCTATATAAATTAATATAAAATATTTTTATTCTTTTATTATCTTTTCTTAATATAATTTTTATTAAATTTGAAAAATTAATATCAAAACAATTTCCGTATAACTCCGATTTTTTAATTTGGTCTTTTAATTTTTTAAACCTTTTGGTGTTGTTTGTTTGTTTTATATGCTTGAGGGCATCTTCTAAAACTATTTTCAGTTGTTTTGTTTTTTGTTTTTGTGAATCTTTATTATCTAAATTTTTTGATATAATTGAATTTTTTCTTATTCTATACATCACCCCAATATCTTGAATAAAAGATACCAAGGGAAAATGTGACATTATTTTTACAAAATAACCTTCGTCTTCACAAATTATATTTTTGTTTATAAAGGTAATATTATTCTTTTTTAAAAATTCAGATTTATAAAGTCTGCCCCAGGCGGTATGAAAAAGAATATCATCAAACAAATCAAAGTTACCAAAATTTATTTGTATTTTTCCTTCTTTGGATAATTTTTGAAATTCATTATTATAGTTATCAACTCTTTCGACTATATTTTTATCATCGTCTTTGGTAAAAGCTTTTGCGCTCGAGCTTACAACATCCGACTTATCGGTAATTATTTTATTGTATAATTTTTCTATAATATCAAGGTTAATATAATCATCGGAATCTAAAAAGAAAATATATTCCCCTTTTGCATGTGCCAATCCCGTATTTCTTGATACCGCAAGACCTAAATTTTTTTCATGTTTTATTAGCTTTATTCTTTTGTCTTTAGTTATATACTCTTCAAGCGTTTTAATTGAATTATCGCAAGAGCAATCATCAATGCAAATTATTTCTAAATTTTTATATGTTTGATTTATAACACTTTTTATGCATTCGTCAATGTATTGTTCAACATTATAAATTGGTATTATGACAGAAATTAAAGCTTTTGCATTAATCGGATTTTGTATATTTTGCTTGATGTCTTCCATATCTTGCGCTATTGATAATTCACTGTTAATCATTTTTTAAAACCTTGGTTCTTGGTTGGAATATTTTTAATTTTTATAAAAAAGCCTATGCTTATTAATATTTACATTCTTTTTTATAAAAATTTAAATATTTAAATGTGTAAAACTACGGATTCAAAAGACACTCTAAAAAAGTAAAATTGAAAGAAAAATGCTTTTTAAACTTTTTAGCTATGCTATACAAAAAAATCCGCATTTTTGTATTAAACATCCTAATATAAGAACATCTTATAGCCCCCCCCCGAGGATTTAACAATATATAGAACAATCAAGACCACGTTCAAAATGAGCTGTACAATCAAAACAGGCAAAAATATGTTAAATAATTTTTTATATTTTACTCCTCTTTTATAATGTTTTTCGTATTCCATGTGATCTCTGTCAAATACTTTAAAAATAAAATCTTTATCTTTTTTATACAAATCGGAATGATGTTCAAAAATCAACCGTTTTATTTTATCCATATTTTCATTGCAAATATCTACCATACTTTTGCTATTGTTATCAATTCGATAATGGTATAAATATTCATCAATTTTTTCAAATTTATATCCTTTTTCAAAGAATGAAATCCAAAGTTCCCAATCTTCGGCGCCTAACCTGTTTAACCATTCTTTATATTGACCGACTTTATAAAAATCTTTTTTGCGATACATTGAACCGTTTGTAAAACAGTTGCTATAAATTAACGTATCAGTAACATTGCAGGAGTAATATCTGTCTTTGGATTGAAATTCATGACAATTACAATATACAACACCAACTTGAGGATTATTGTCTAAAATCTTCACAAATTTTTCTATTAAAGTATTGTCTATATAATCATCAGCGTCAAGCGGATAGATATATTCTCCCGTTGCCATTGATATTGCTTTATTTTTTATTAAAGAGACACCGAGATTTATTTTTTCTTTATGAAGAATAATATTTGAATGTTTATTTGCAAGCTCCAAAGCAGCCTGATAGCTGCCATCCGTTGAAGCGTCGTCAATAACAACTATTTCAATATTTTTGTAGGTTTGATTAAGTGCTGATTGAATAGCAGCTTGTACATATTTTTCCTTGTTATAAACAGGCATTATTATCGATACTTTTTTCATAATGCCAATGTTATCATAAAAAATTATTATTTTCAAAAAGTTATATTTATTTAACATAAAATCAATATTAAAAATATTAATGATATCAATTTAATAAAATTGTATAATATTTATACTGTTAAAGAGGTTATAATGATTGATAAAAGCTCTGAAAAAATTGAAAAAATGTTTGATAAAATTGCGCCAAACTACGATAAAATTAATAACTTAATTTCTTTTTATACTCATTATAGAATTAAAAAATATGCTATTAAGGCTCTTAAAATTAAACCCTGCTCAAAAGTTCTGGATTTATGCTCGGGAAGCGGGGATATGGGTATAATTGTTAAACAACTTGAAAAAAGCGCCAATGTTGTTGGGGTTGATTTTTCATCAGAGATGATTAAAATTGCAAAAAATAAAACAAAAGATATTAACTTTATTCAAGCAAATGCGCAGGATTTACCCTTTAAAGACAATTGCTTTGATTATGTAATTTGTGCGTTCGGTATAAGGAATATTGAAAATCAAACAAAAGCAATAAATGAAATTTACAGAGTTTTAAAACCCGAAGGGTTATTTTTGCATCTTGACTTTGCTAAAAGTCCCGTGGGTTTTATTTGGGATTGGATTATATATTTTTTTATTCAAAATTTTTTTGAAAATAAAGACTCTTATAAATATTTGATAAATTCAAAGAATGAATTTTTTTCGCCTCGTGAGCTTGTTTTGGAATTTGAAAAAGCAGGCTTCCATACAAAAACGGTTAAAAGCCTGCTTTTTAATATTATTTCATTTCAAATTACTCAGCGTCATCATATTTTGAATAAAAATATTCAGCTTTAATTTTTACATATTCAAAGTCCATATCATTAATTGCTTCTTTATCTTCTTTTGTTATAAGACCGTCAACCAAATTTGAACCGTATCCTGCAAGCGAAGTAGATAAGCCTGATGTTAAAGTATCACCCGCTAAAATCCAACTTGCATATTCTTCGGCTGATAAATTATTCCTATCACCGTCTAAGTCCATTGCGGCAATTGTTTTTTCAACTTCGCTTTCATGGCAATATCCTCTGAATGTTGCGCCTTCAAACGGGCTTAATTTGCCGTCCATTTCTTCGTAAGGTTCAACTTCCGATATTACCGCAGATTTTTCAATTGCCATTATGTCTGCTTTTGCAAAATTAAGAGCGGATTCATATTTATCATCGTCATCTTTTATATATTTAACACCGCCGTTTTTATTGTTATCTTCTATAAATATATGTGCAGCAAATATTTTTTCATTTGTGTCAAAAAGTTTTTGTCCTTCATTGGTACGATAGATTGTTGGTATTAAATAACTGCTGTTAGAATCTAATGGTTCGCAGTCTTGTTTTGTGATACAGCTTCCTAAAGACTCGTAATCGGTTCTTAAATCATAGGCGAAATCTTCAAGGGCTAATGCCAAACCGCTTTTGTTCGTGTAGTTTTCTTTGCTGTAATTTTCAGCTAAATCCGAGATTTCCGTTCCTTGAATGTTTCCGTCTTTTAAGCCTGCGTAAAAATATCCTCTTAAAAGAGAGGTTACGTTTTGCATCGTTTGTGTTTCTATACCGCTCATTCTCAATTCCTCTGTATTTTTTGTTCTTGTTAAATTAATAAAAACATTTTATATAAAAAAATTGCCTTTTTTGTAAAGAAATTATATAAATTTTATATATATCATATACAAAATTTGTATCATTAAACTATGCGCATATATGGCTTGACAAATAAAAGTTAAAGTTTTATTATAACACTATACCCTAGGGGGGTGTTTAACACCATAGGAATATTGAAGAATTTAAAGGAGTATCTTATGAAAAAAATTTTAGCAACTGTTTTGATGTTTGGAACTTTATTTTTTGTAAACGGAGCAGTATTAGCTTGTGACTGCGGCTGTGAAAATGAAAACTGCGACTGTGCATGCCACAAAGAATGCCCTAAAGATTGCAATTGTCCTTGCCATAAGGAAAATACAAATACAAATTCCGAAGAAACTAAAGAAGGTGTAAATTGCGACTGTCCGGCTGATTGTAATTGTAAATGCCATAAAAAATGTCCAAAAGATTGTGACTGCCCATGTCACAAGCAAGATAAAAAACAAGCAAATTGTAACTGCGATAAAAATTGCCCGCCCGATTGCGACTGCGGATGTCACAAGCAAAATAAAAAGCAAGCGGACTGTAATTGTGATAAAAACTGCCCAAAAGATTGCGACTGCGGATGTCACAAAAGTAAAATATTTAGCTTCAGAAAAAAAATTAAATGCAATTGCGACAAGTAAAATAATTAAAAAATATATATCCCCTCTATCTGATTTAGAATAACAGAGGGGATATATAAATTAAATATTTATTTTAAAGCAAGGACTAAAAGAAAAATTATGCACGCAGACGAAAAGAAAATTTTAAGACTTTTAAAAACCGTTAAAGGTCAAATTGATGGTTTGATTAAGATGATTGAAGATAAAAGAGATTGTATTGAAATCAGCAATCAGCTACTGGCTTCAGAGTCAATTTTAAAAAAGATTAATTTGGATATTTTAAAAGGACACTTTAGCCACTGCATTAAAGAATCCTTTGAAAAAGGCGAAAACACGGATGAAAAAATGAATGAAGTTATTGCGGTTTTGGATAAGTTGATAAAATAGCTGTATTTAAATATACAGGCAAAAATTTCTTTTTCTAATTTTTGTAATAATATCACCATAGAAAATGCTACTTCGCTAAGAGAGCAAAACCGTTTTATTAAAAAAATCTTATCCAAGCAAAGAATGGGTATTGAGCTTACCGATAATGAAGATATGAATTTAAGAAATTACTATAAAATGATGTGGAGCTATGGGGAAAATTCCGCTAAAAAATACGGACAACTTCAAAGCGAATTTTATAAAGACTTAAAAAAAATCTATCTTCTTAACGGCTTAGAAGGTTTTAAGGAATTTAGGGAAAGTTAATTCAGCTAAAAAAATCTATGGTAAAATCAATATATGGAAAAAATTACTCTCTCTAAATTTACAAAAGAAGAACTTGATAATTATATTGTTGATATCGGTGAAAAAAAATTTCGCTCAAGTCAAATATTCTCTTGGATTTGGCAAAAAAATGCAAAAATGTTTGATGATATGACGGATGTTAAAAAACAATTTAGAGAATTTTTAAGCGAAAATTGTCAAATAACAAATTGCAAAATTAAAACAAGACAAATTTCAAAAGATGGTACAATTAAATATTTAATCGAATATTCTGACGGTCTGTGTGCCGAAAGCGTTTTAATGCGTTTTGATAACAGAGCAAATTTATCTGTTTGTATATCAAGCCAAGTCGGCTGCAAAATGGGCTGTAAGTTTTGCGCAACAGGGAAAAACGGTTTTAAAAGAAATCTTGAAGCTTATGAAATTGTTTCACAAATTTTATTAATTCAGCAAGACACAAATCTAAAAATAACAAATGTTGTTTTTATGGGACAGGGTGAACCTTTAGACAATTTTGAAAATGTCAAAAAAGCAATTTATTTAATTAATAATAACCTTCAAATTTCAATCAGAAGAATTACTCTATCTACTTCAGGGGTTATTGCAAAGATTTATGAATTGGCTGATAGCGAACTTATACCAACCCTGGCTATATCTTTGCATGCTCCAAACCACTCTATAAGAGAGCAAATTATGCCGATTGAGAAAAAATATAATATTAGTGAGCTTAAAAAAGCTCTTTTGAGCTATAGTCAAAAAACAAAAGACAGAATTACAATTGAATATATTCTGATTGGCGGCTTAAACGATACAAAAGAATGCGCACTGGAGTTAATTAAATATCTTGAAAATTTAAAATGCAATATTAATTTAATTCCTTATAATCCCGTTTCTGATAATAATTTCAAAAAGCCAAACAAGAAAGATATGCTTAAGTTTAAATATCTTTTAGAAGCAGCAGGAAAAAAAGTCACAATAAGACTTGAGCGAGGTGCGGATATTGACGCTGCCTGCGGACAATTAGCGGGAAAGATTAAATAGTAAGCAATTAGCCAAGGTATGATTGGAATGTGGATAGCTGAGAATTTAAAGAAGCAATCATAGAGTCCATTCTATTAAATTGTTTTGTTATTCTTGCTTCATAGCTTGAAAGTCTTGAATTAGCTCTTTCAATTCTGCTGTTCATGGAAGATATTTGCACATCAAGGCTTGAAGCTTTATTTGTAAAATATCCGTTTTCAACATCCAATACGTTATTAACCGTTGTTAGAAGTCTGTCAAACAAACCGTTATCGTCTTGTGAAGTATAACCGTCAGATAACAGATTTTTAACGGAGTCAAAGTTTTTGCTTAAAGCTTCATCAAGTTTTGATGAGTCAATTGAAAGCTTGCTTATGTCATCTCTTGAAGCTGAAATGCCAATTTCAGCAAGCATTGAATACATGCCTGAGTTTTCACCAACCATTGAGGTAATTCCCCTTAATTGGTTTAAAATTGAATTTAAGCTTGAATCATTACCGATTGCACCATCGGATTTTATTCCTGATTTTGTTGTTTCAACAACATCATTATAAGCGTCAACAAACTTTTGAAGCGACTCTTTAACTTTTGTATAATCGGGCTCAATACTTAAAGTTACTGATTTATCATCATCAGGATTGCTTGAATATTCGCTCGTAGGTTTCTTAACGGTAATTGAAAGATTATTTATACCCGAAGATTCACCGGTAATTGTATTTGAAGTTGAAATAACTTCATTTCCGTTTATATAAACAATTGCATTCTGCCCAAGCTCTTGAGAGCCTGTTGCAATTCTTTCTTCATCGCCTTCACCTTCGGTTAGTCCTAAGACGTTTAAAAGGTTGGTTCCTTCTTCACTTAAACTGATATTATTTTGACCTGTTTGAGTTGAAGTCAATATAACTTTATTTGTTAAAGAATCATAAGAAGCCTTAACATTAGCTTCAGAGTTACCGTTTATTCTTGAAATTAATGTATTTAAACTTGTATTTTCATCAATTTCAAAATCAACACCGTTAATTGTAATCTTTCCGCTTTTAGCTTCAGAGTCGTCCTCAGAAAAGAATTTAACTTCACCAAGACCCGATTCGGCGCTTGCCATTGCAGCATTTGTATTAACCGATGAAACGGCATAAGAACTTGAATAGGCGTGAGATCCTTCTCTATTATGAAGTTTTAGTGCCGAAACAATGTTTGATGTATCTCCGCTTGAACCGATTGTAAGTTCAGCATTCTCATCAACAACGTATTCGCCTTCTTGATCTTTATAAGCTTTTATTGAGAAATTTCCTTTTTCATCAACATCGGCTTGAATTTTACCGTCTGATACTTTGTTAATTTTATCTATAACGTCTTTTAAGGAGTCTTTTTCATCAATTTCAATTTTAAATTCTTTTCCATTTAAAAACATTGAAAAAGTACCGGCTTCAGCCAGACCGTTAGCAAGATTGGTAAATTTTGTATTTTCAAGATTTTCTTTTGAAACAGCGCCTAAAGACTGAGCGCTTTTAGCTGTTGTTGCGGTTGCAATCTGTTGAATTGTAAGCTCAACTTTAGCAGCGCTAACAGCACCTGATGAAGTCGCAGTGGCAAAAGCGGAATTTGAAGACTCGATTTTTGTATTTGCCCACATATCCGAAGAAGAATTATATATCGTTCTTGTAAAGGATTGAAGTGCACTTTGCAGGGTAGAAAATTTTGTCTTCAAATCACTAACTGCGCTGTTTGTGTTTTGCAGTGCACTTAACTTTGTTTGAAGCGGAGTAACGGTACTTGTTCTTTTTGCAGAAACAAGCTGAGATATCCAACCGTCTATATCAAAACCCGAACCTATACCTGTGATTGTACTTGTCATATAAAAAAATCCTTTTCTTATTTGATATATTTCCGTGTATTCTTATACTATAATTTAATCTGTTCCACGGTTTAACAAAATTATATCATATTTTTTACAGAATGTAACAATTATATAGAGATAAACATGATTGAAAATTATGTTGCATATTTAAAATATTTACAAGAGCGACTTGACAGATTTTTTGCCTCGCAAAAAGAATATATCGCATGCAAAAAAGGGTGTGCAAAGTGTTGTAAAAACGCTCAATTTCCTTATTCTTTAATTGAGTTTAAATATTTACTTCAGGGTTTTTTAACTCTCGATAAAGAAACGCAGGATAAAGTTGAAGCAAATATTTCTAAAATATATCAGGATAAAAAGCTGTTTAAAGGTGAAAAATTTTTATATGATTGTCCTTTTTTAATCGACGAAGCATGCTGCGTATATGATTATCGGGGGATAGTTTGCAGAAGCTTTGGTTTAATTACGGCTGCAAGAGAAAACAAAAACGCAAAAATTCCTTTTTGCGCTTTTATCGGTTTGAATTATTCAAATGTTTTGGATGATGAAAAAAAGAAGCTATCGGGTGAAAAAGTTGAAAAGCTCGGACTAAAAGAAGAGCCTTTGGGTTTTAACATAGGTTACGATTTTTTAACAAACAAAGACTTTGAGCGAGGTTTCAATTTTTCCTTCGGCGATAAAAAAGCATTAATTGATTGGTTTGACAAAGATTTAACCCAACAAAACTAACAGCCTTTTTCTTCTTTATAAGCCTTATGTGACATATAGGATAATATTGCACAAACAATACCAAAGAATATTGCAAAATAAATTGCGCCATGATAACCGTTTATAAATGCGCTTGTTTCATCAAGCCCGTTTTTAATATCGTTGTTTTTAATAAAATCAAAAATGCTTACTGAAATTGATATACCTAAAAGCATGCCGACATTTCTAAACATTGCTAAAATGCCCGAAGCTATACCCATTTTTCCCATAGGCGCAATTGAAACAATAAGAGCATTGACACTCGGTTGATAACAGCCTGAACCTGCACCGATAAGCGCTTGACCGAGTATTATGTTCCAATAGGTTAATTTATCACTTATGGTTGTAAAAAATACATAACCTAAAATTATTAATATTGTTCCTGTTGTCATAAGTATTGAACTATGGAGTTTTTTTGTTAATTTACCGTTTAAAAGAGCCATAATCATAAACATAAATGAAAAAGGAAGTATTAAAACAGCCGTCATTAAAGGAGTTTCTTTTAAAACCTCTTGAGTATAAAAAGGAAACAAAAGTGCATTTGTAAATAGCGCAAAATATGCGACTAATAGCGCTAAATTACCGTAGGTAAACACTTTTGATTGGAAAAGTTCAAAATTAACAACGGGGTATTCGATTCTTTTTTCCTGAAAGTAGAATATTATTGCAAAAACAACAAATATTATACTTAATACAATTATTCTTTGACTATTCCAGCCCCAACTATGCCCTTTTGAGATAACTAAAAGCATGGAAAGAGTTGCAATAAGCATATAAATCATACCGAAATAATCAAACTTAAATTCAGATTTGTGAATAATTTCAGGTATGTATTTTTTTGAAAAATAAGCTCCGATAAGCCCTATTATAATACTTGGTACAAAAATTATTCTCCAATTTACATAGTGCATTAAAAACCCGCCGACCATAGGCCCCGACATTCCGGCTAAGGCCATTAAAGCTGTTGAAAAACCAAGGGCTTTTGCTCTTTTATTACCTTTAAAAATTGAAGAAATAATTGCATAGTTATTGGATAAGAGTATGCTTGCCCCTGTTGCCTGAACAATTCTTGCCAAAATCAGCGTAATTAAATTAAAAGAAATTGTATTAAAAAAAGCACCAAGCGCAAAAATTAAATACCCCAGAGCATATAAATTTTTTCTTGAAACAAGGTCATTTAGCTTTCCAAACAATGTCAGGAAAGTTGATAAAATTAAAATATAAATTGTAACTGCCCATTGAGCCTGAGAAATTGTAATATGAAAATTTTGAGCTATTTCATAAAGCGCAACATTAACGGTATTTGAGTCCATCATGGCAAGAAAACCGCCAATTGCGCTAACGGTAAAAATAATCCATTTCAATTTTGTTGTTTGTTCGCTGAACATAATTTAATCTTTTTAATGCTTCCGACTATCGTTTATGCATTTAAATCTTATCACTTTAATTTTTTGAAGCAAGAAATATATTTTTGTTATAATTAAATAAGAATAGCAATTAATAAGGAAAAGA
>CANPYC010000047.1 GCA_947587615.1 Candidatus Gastranaerophilales bacterium
TTTCTTTTTTATCTTTTTCTTCAAGAGCTTTTTTAGAGATTTTATCGGCAAACTCCGGCGTGATAAGATGTTCGGTTAAAAAATCTCCTAAATTAAGGGCAAATATTTCTTCAAGAGGGTCATCTTCCAATAAATTTATTGATCTTGTATATAGTGAAGTATTTGCATTTGTTTTTTTAATTTTGCTCATAAATACCCAATCCTGTAATGCTTATATAATAACATAACGACATTAAATTAAAAAACTAAAGCAAATTTTTTACAATTTTATACATAAGTTAATATTTTTTATACTTTTGTTGTAGTTTAGAATTTAAAAAACCGGGTAGTGTATGTTGATATAAATTCAATTGATAAAATTTGTAAACATTGAATTTTTGTTGTATAATCTAAAATGACATTTAACAACATTATATTTTAGTAAACAGTGAGTAAAAAAAAGGAAATATGAAACTTGAGAAAAAGAGAGAAGATTATCTTGTAAAGATAATCCATGATTTTAAAACACCAACAATAGCTCAAATAAAAACATTAGAAATCTTATCAAAAAATATTTCGCAAAAAATATCTCAAGAAGAACAAGACTTAATTGACTTGACTATAAATTCTTGTAATTATGTTCTAAGGTTAATTGAAACATTTTACGAAGCGGAAAAGCTGGAGAGTGAACCTATTAAGTTAAATTATCAAACTTTTGATATTGTAAGTATAATTAAAGAAATTATAAGTTCAATTAATTTAATTTTAAAGTATCACGAATTGAAAATAGTTTTAAATTCAATCAAAGAATGTAAAATATTTGCAGATAAAATACAAATTAAAAAAGCCATTGAAAACATACTCTCTAACAGTATTAAACATGCTTATAAGCATTCAACCATTGAAGTTAAAGTGGAGGTTGTTAAAAATAATCTGTTTTTTGAAGTTAAAAACAACAGTCCTTATATTCCAAACAGCGTTTTGAATGAAATTTTTAATAAGTATAAAACCTCTAAATTTCAAAATCATTCAATAGGTTCAGGTTTAACTTTTCATCTGTCAAAAGAGATTATCAATGCTCATTATGGAGTCATGATTGCAAAAAGCTTTGAGGATGATATTAATATTTTCGGTTTTTCAATTCCGATTAAATAAAAAAATGCAAGCATGTACATGCTTGCATTAGTAATTTAAGTTAAGCGGAATGTGGGTGTGTAGATTATGCAAATGTTTTGAATGTGCCTTCGATGTTTTCATCTATTACTTTTTGAACAGATTCTTCTTCTGTTGTAATGGCTTTTCTTTGAGTTTCAATATTATCTAATTCAAGTTCAAGCTTTTTATCCTGACTTTGAATTTGAGTTTGCAATCTGTCATATTTTGCTTTTGCTTTATCATCATCTTCAGTATAGTAGCTGTCGTAAATATTACTTGCAGCGTCCCAAGAAATTGAGCTCCATTTTTCGTCTTTTGTCAGATATTTTTCAAGTAAATATTTACCGTTTCTAAGAGCGTCTTGAAGATAGTTAGGGCCATCCGTTGAACCGTTAACATCAGACGAGCCTGATTTTAATGCTGCGTCAACAACGTATCTTGCAATTACCTTTTTATCTTGCATTAAGGTATATTTACCATCCTTACCCGGAACAACCGTAACACCTTTTGTTGTTTCATCCGTAACGGATGTTTTTGGTACTTTATCTTTACTTGCAACAAGTGTTACATCGGTTGTTTTTGAATAGTCTTTTGATTTCTTTTCGCCAACCGATTTACCTGTTGTAATATCATAATATTTATCGCCATCTTTTGCTTTTATTAAAAGTAAATTATTATCGGTATCAATTTCAGCTGATAATTCACCGTTACTATCTTTATTGCTTTTTAAATAATCGGCAAGATCGCTTTTTTCTTTTGGGACCACATATACACTTTCATTGGATAATTCTTCGCTATCCTTACCTTCTTTTTTACCTGTACGATAAACATTTGTTAATTCATCATTGTAAGTTTCAGAGTCTACTTTTGATGTAGTACCTACTGATGTTGGAATTTCGCTGACATCAGAAACAACAATTGCACCATCGGCGTCAACAAGTCTATAAGCTGTTGTTGTAGAGTATTCCTGTCCTTCCGTTGCACTGTAAGCCGCAATTCCTGATTCTGTGCTTCCAAGTTGCTTTAGTGTACCACTAATTAAAGTAGCATAAGTTAAATTTGTTTTTTGTGTCATGTCGGCATCCGCATTTTTAGCGTCGCCGTTTAAATACAGGTTAATTTTCATTTGTCTGTTTGAAGTTGCTTCTTCATACTCGCTGCTTATTTCTTCAAGCTGTTGCGATAAAATCAACCTTCTTTGAGAAATTTGTTGCGCCCTGAACTCAAGGTCACTCGTTCTGGCAGTCAATAATAACATTCTGCCCTGGCTTGATGCTAATCCCATTGTTTACCACCTTTGCTTTTTTAAATTACTTTGCAGATTTTTTTATCTATTTTATATATTCCACATATAACTTATTAATAACAAAGCTTTGAATTATCGTTAACATTTCTTAATAAAATCATGATAATAGTTATAAATCATACATTTAGACGATTTTAAGTAAATAAAAAACAGATTGAATATATATTCAATCTGTTTAAAATTTAAATTTTTATTTATTTTTTATTTTATATTTGAGTAAGTCCAAGCGTCTTGATTTGGTGTTTCAATGCTTTTCATCTCGGAAACATCTTCATTTCCGCTTTGAGCGCCGCCATGGGCAATCGGTTTATAAATTCTATTAAAGTATTCAATAACCATTCTATCAGAGTTGAAGTAACCTTCAGCCGTTCTGATTGCCTGACGCATTAATCTTGCCCATTCTTGCTTGTTTTCATAGTATGTCGGGATGATTTCATTTTCCAGAGTATTCATAATGAATCTATGGTCTTTCCAGTGTCTTTCTTGCCATGGAATATCATCATCAAGACCGGGGTATTCTACTGTGTAGCCGTTAATTCCGGGGAATGTACCTTCAACTGTCCAACCGTCATAAATTGAGAAGTGAACTGCACCGTTCATATTAGCTGACATGCCGGAAGTTCCTGAAGCTTCCAGAGGTCTTGTAGGTGTATTTAACCAGATATCAGAACCTTTTTTAAGTTTTGCGGACAGTGCCAGCTCATAACCGGGTAAAACTACAACATTTTTCATATTGTACGATTTTCTTAAGATGTTGTTAAATGTTTCTTTACCCATTGTGTCGTCAGGATGGAATTTACCTGCAAAAATTAATTGAATTTTATTTTCATTTAATAATTTTTCAATTCTAGCTTCATCCATTAAAATAAGCCAAGCACGTTTGTAGTCTGCAAATCTTCTTGCCCAGGTAATTGTTAAAACATTAGGATCAAAACGTTTTCCTTGAGTATCTGAAATGTATTGGAATAAGTCTTTTTTCATTTCATGCTTAGCGTCTAATAACTCTTGCGGAGTTTTAGCGTTAGCAATTCTCGGGTCTTGCCAGTAGTGAAGATTAACAGCATTTGTTATTGCTTTAATCGGACATCTGTCTTTAACCCATTCCCACATCTTATTTGCAACAAGTCCATGCAATTGTGATACAGCATTAGCTATTCTTGACATTCTAAGAGCTGCAACGGTTAAAGAGAAGTTTTCGCCGCCTAATTCAACAGCTGTTTCTCTTGAGCAGCCTGAGAAGAAGCCGCCTTCTAATAATGTATCAACCCAGTGAACTTCGTTGCCCGCAGGAACCGGAGTATGGGTTGTAAATACCGTCTTTTGTCTTACGGCTTTAAGATCGCCGTTATATTGTCTTAACAGTTCAAATGCAGCAGGTAGAGCATGACCTTCGTTCATGTGAATAACATCAAAGTTATATCCTACTGCTTGAAGTATTCTGACACCGCCTACACCAAGAACGGTTTCTTGAGCTATACGGATTTTTTCATCTCCGTCATATAATTTATGAGAAATTCTCCTTGCCCATTCGGAGTTGCCTTCAATATCGGTTGTTAACAAGTAAATTGGGCAAGTTCCGAATAATTCGCTTTCAACTTTATATGCTTTAACCGTAACATCCTCATTAAATACTCTGATTGTTGTTGATACGTTTAAATCGGTTAAGAAATCATAGTGCTTTCTAATGTATGCAACTTCAACATTACCGTTTTCGTCAATTCTTTGGTCATAGTATCCAAAAGACCATAGCATTGTAACGCCAACCATCGGCATTTGAAGATATCCTGCGGATTGCATGTGAGAGCCTGCTAAAAAGCCCAAACCACCTGAATATGTTGCTAAGGATTGGTCGATTGCAATTTCCATTGAAAAGTAAGCTACGTTTGGTAAAGCCATAATTTAATCCTTTTAATACTAACTACGTTTTATCTGTAATAAGATTTTAACACAAATATAATTATATCCAAGAAAATAATTCTAAAGAGTTAATTAATTCGCTCTAATAATTATAGTTAAAAAAACAAAATTTGCTAATAGATTATGACGTTATGATACAAAACTTAATATTAATCAAAAAAATCAGAGCTGTTAATAATCCCTAAAACCCAATTATGACACTCTTTCGGGTCTGTTGTTCTTGTTTTTCCGCCGCCCCTGTTAGGGTGTCCGCCCGAGTTATGGGTAAAATCCTTAATTGCGTTATCTTCAATGTATTTAAAAAATTCCAATAAATTTTGTGTTTTTGTATGAACGCTTAACCTGTATACTCCGTGAGCTTCGTAAAAAGTAATTGCAGCTTTAACATCTTCAAGTCTTTTATCGTTAAATTTATTTGCCAGAACATCCTGTCTGAATCTGTTTAAAATTGTACTTGTTCGAGCGCTATCTCTTCCTAATTCATCCCATGTTTTATCATCAGGCGGAATTTCAACATAGGCAATTTTTCCGTTTTCGCTGAATTGAAGCTTATCATATAAAGACTTCTGAAATTCTTTTTCTTTATCTGTCAAAGAAGCCATAATATCAATATTCTGTGCTATTTTTTCAATCTGTTTATCGCTCAATTTAGCCTTAAGGGCGCAAAAAACTTCATAAGCGTTTTTATTTGCAAGCATTTTCTTTGTGGGAACAATTTCTCCTTTTTGCGCACTGCAATCAATTAAATGATTTTTAACACTGTCATCGACAAGACCGCTAAAAAGGTTATATGCCGTTTTATTATCTATTTCTCTATTTAGTGCTTCAAAAAAGCGATAAACAACACTTGTTGCAGATTTAGCCGAAGCGTCAACATAAAGACATGAGAGTTTATCAATCGTTTCTTCATCATCTAAAGGTTTTTCAATTAAGATATAATCATCTTTTAGGTTAGGTTCGTTGTGGTGATCAAGACAAACAATATTTTTTGAATTTAAAACATAATCCCCTAAATTATGAGGAATTTTATCTTTTTTGCTAAAATCAACACAAAGTATTGTCCTATCATCACTCGGAGCTTCATCAAAGTCATTTGCCTGAATTATAGTATAGCTTTCATCGTCGAAATTTAATTTTTTTAAATTCTGCTGAACAATTATTCTTGTTTGATTTCCTAAGCTTTGAAGGTAATCTGCCATAGTAGCCGCACTATAAAGACAATCTCTATCAGTTCCTTCATGGCAAATTATATCCGTCTTTTTGTTTTCTTGAAGTTTGTTTTGTAAAAATTCGGCTTCTTTTTGAGACATTTTATTTGCTCTAAAATTTATGGGATTATAATAAACTTTCATAATCAGACCCCCTTAAAAATTTTACATAAGCAAAACGGGTACGCACTCGCACCCGTTTAATCGTTTCAATATTTTTCTCATACAAATAATATTTAATAAATTTATTTAAATTATTTTTAAACTTTTTTTGTACGGTTTTATGCTTCATCTTAATCCTTTTTATATTCTATTTCAAAACCGAACAATGACGATACCGACTTATCATCGTGTATCCTTGAAATCGCCTCGCCTAAAAGCGGCGCAACGCTTACCTGCTTAATTTTTTCAGGAATAACAGTATCCTTTAGAGGAATTGTATTTGTTACAATAACTTCTTTGATTGGCGCTTCTTCAAGTCGTTTAAGAGCAGGTCCGGAGAATACGGGATGAACCGCACAAACATAAACTTCTTTTGCTCCTTGCTCAACAAGTAATCGTGAAGCTTCGCAGATTGTTCCTGCGGTGTCTATTATATCATCAAACATAACACAAACTTTATCTTTAACATCTCCGATAATATTACAAGCAATTGCGCTGTTATGTTTGTCACGTCTTTTGTCGATTATTGCAATCGGAGCACCGACAAGCTTTGCCAGTGCTCTTGTTCTTTTAACCCCGCCCATATCGGGAGAAACACATACAAGCTCCGAGCCTTGAGTGTCAATGTTTTTAACGTATTTAACTATAACAGGGGTTGCGTAAATATGATCAACTAAAATATTAAAGAAGCCCTGAATTTGTCCCGTATGCAAATCCATTGCAAGAACTCTCGTTGCACCGGCTTGAGTTAAAAGGTCGGCAACAAGTTTTGCCGTTATTGCTTCTCTGCCTGAAGCTTTTCTATCCTGTCTTGCGTAGCCGTAATAAGGAATAACCGCCGTAACAGATTTTGCACTTGCTCTTTTGAAAGCGTCAAGCAAAATTAAAAGCTCCATCAAATTTTCATTAACAGGGTCGCAAACGGGCTGAACAATAAAAACATCATCCCCTCTTACAGAGTCTTGTATTTGAACATATATTTCACCGTCGGAAAAATTTTTAATCGTTATCGGTTCAAGGGTAGTTCCTAAATATTGAGCAATTTCACAAGCCAAAGCATTGTTTGAACGACCCGAAAAAAGCTTAATATCATGCGTGGGAAGTATTTTTTCAAATCTCTTTAATTGGAGTTCAGTTTCCGAATTCATTATCGGCTATCTCCTTTTTCATTTTTACCCAGTTCTTAATTTCCTTTTGAGCCGCACGTGTCATAACCAGAGATGATTCTTCGATATTTTTTGTTACACAGCTTAAAGCTGCAACAAAAGCATCTTTTTGTATTTCAACAGGTGCAACTATAACGGAATTAGAACCGATAGAAACACCGTCAGCCAAGCTGGATTGTCTCTTTTCTTTTGTAATTGAGTTATAGTTTGCAAAAACTGTTCCTGCACCAATATTTACATTAGAGCCGATTTGCGCATCACCTATATAACTTAAATGGCAAATTCTGGTATTTTTTGCTATTCGTGCATTTTTTAATTCAACAAAATTTCCGATTTTTGAACCCTCGCCGACAGCACAGTTACCTCTAATGTGAGTCATCGGACCAATTTTACAGTTACGTGCAATTATGTTTTTTCCTTCAATATATGTATTGGGATAAATTATTGTATCTTTTTCAATTGTTGTTTCAGGAGAAATATATGTTGTATCGGGATCGACAATCGTTACACCGTTACTCATTAACTCGTCTAAGTATCTGTTTTTTAAAATTTTTGTTGCATGGGCAAGATTTTGCCTTGAATTAATACCGTATATTTCGCTACTGTCACTGATTTCGTAACCCAAAACACGCAATGATCTGGTTTTTGCCCATTTAATAATATCGGTTAGATAATATTCCTCTTGAGAATTATTATTATCAAGTTCACTAAATGCATTTTTCACGCTTTCCCATTTAAAGCAGTAGATTCCGGTATTAACTTCTTGAATTTCTTTAATGTGATCCAGAGCATCTCTGTCTTCGATAATTTTAACAATTCCATCCGCTTTGTCACGAATAATTCTTCCGTATCCGGAAGGATCGTCAAGATGAGCTGTCATAAGCGTAACATCAGAATCATTTCTTTGATGATAATGAACCAATTCACGAAGCGTATTTGTTGTAATTAAAGGTATATCGCCGCAAATTACAATTACATCACCATTAAAATCATGTAAAAGAGGGGCAGCCTGTGCAACTGCGTGTCCTGTTCCTAATTGTTGTTTTTGAAAAGCTGTTTTAGCATACATGTAATTTTTATTCAGGTATTCTTCAACATAACCCGCCTGAAAACCTATAACTACAATGCTCTGAACATCAAACTGAATTTTAGATATCGCATCAATTACCCATCCAAGAAGCGGCTTTGAAAAAATTTCGTGAAGAACTTTTGGTTTAGATGATTTCATTCTGGTGCCTTTACCTGCACCCAAGATAACAGCTCTAATTTCTTTTTCCATTACCTGTGCTTTCTTTCTGTATTTATATTTACTTTTTATTATATATCTTTATTATAAAAACAAAAAAAAAAAATAAATCTCCGACACAAAATTTAACAATTATTTTCTTCTGTGAACTTTAACATCTTTTTTGCCGCTCATTATTTCTTTGTATTCTTCTTGTCTCAATTCACGGCTGGAATTTATTGTGTTTATTGTTTTTTCTTTACTTGCAGCATCCATTGCATCTTGTTTAATTTTGTCAAAATCAACATGTTCTTCAGCCCACCAGCCTACAACCAAAATAGCTACCATGGTTAAAAGAAATTTGTTAAGCATAAAATCTCCTTAGTAATATAATATTTTGATTAATAATATTTTATTACCTCTTTTTGTATGATTTAATCAGTTGTATAATAATAACCATGGAAAAATTAAAATTACTTAAGAATAATATTATAGTTTCTCTTCAGGCCATGCCTGATGAACCTTTGTATGATGAAAACTGTATAATAGCAATGGCAAAAAGCCTTGTTGAGCTTGGCTTTGTTAATGCCTTAAGGCTTGCAGGAAAAAGAGATATAAAAAACATAAAAAAACTTTGGGGCGATAAAGTTATTGTAATTGGAATTACAAAACCAAAGGTTATTCCTTCAAACTATAAAGAACTTGTTTATATTACACCGACAATTGAAGACTGCAAGGAAATAATTGAAGCCGGTGCGGATATTGTAGCGTTTGATGCAACATTAAGAAAAAGAAAAAACAATGAAAAGCTTGTTGATTTAATCAATTTTGTGAAATCTCAAAATAAGATAGCAATGGCAGATATTGCAACTTTTGATGAGGCAAAAAATGCGCAGCTTTTAGGCTGTGACATTGTTTCAACAACCCTGAGCGGTTACACGAAAGAAACGGAAAATAAACCAAATATGCCCGATTTTGAACTGGTTAAAAAGATTAAAAATGAGCTTGATATTTTTACAATTTTGGAAGGTAAAATTTGGGAGAAAAAAGACGTAACGCTTGCTTTTCAATCAGGTGCAGACAGCGTTGTAATAGGTTCAGCCATAACTCGTCCGCAGTTGATTATAAAAAGATTTAGAGAAGGAATAATAAAACAATGAAAAAAGCTTTAGCTATTGATATCGGCGGGACGAAAATTTCCTGGGCTAAAATTGACGAAGAAGGAAAAATATTAAACGAAGTTGAAAAAATCAAAACTCCGAAAAGCTCGGATGAAATTCAAGCAGTGCTTAAAGAAATTATGAAAAAAAACTTGGCTGATGTTGAAGTTATAGCGCTTGCAACAGCAGGTGCGGTAAATTGCGAAAATACAAGAGTAATCGGCTCAACCGCCAATCTTGCAAAAGGTTATAAAGATATTGATTTTGCTTCTCTTTCAAATAAAAAAATTTTTATTGAAAATGACGCAAATTGTGCCGCTTGGGCAGAATATAAAATCGGCGCTTCAAAAGGTTATTCTAATTCAATTACGCTGACACTCGGAACAGGTGTCGGAGGGGGAATTATAATTAACGATAAACTTTTGAAAGGAAAGTCGGGTTCAGCAGGAGAAATGCATTTTGCAATTTCAAGAGATAAAAAAAGAAAATGTACCTGCGGGTCTTGGGATTGTTTTGAAGCTTACGCAAGCGGAAACGGTTTAAGACAAACAGGAGCGGAAATTTATAACAATAACAACATAACAACCTATGATATAGTTGAGTGGGCTAAAAACGCAGACAAGAAGGCAATTTTAGCTCTTGATGTTTGGCAAAACGATATTGCCCTTGGAGCTTTAGCTTTGGCAAATATTTTTGACCCCGATTGCATTGTACTTTCGGGGTCAATGGAAAAATTTGTCGATGTTAAAAAAATTGAAGATTTTGTCAATGAAAACCTTGTAACAACACCTCTTAAAGTGTTTCATGCTAAAGCGCTCAATTATTCAGGCATGATTGGAGCTGCTCTTTTAGCAATGGATAGCTTATAGGTATGTTTTCATAACAAAATCAAGCCCCTTTTTAACCGTAGGAATTAAAGCACCGTCTTTTGTCATCAATCCGAGCTTAATTAAAAAAGCGTTCATTTCTTCTTTATTTTTTGCAATTACGCAAAGTTTACCCCCGACTTCTTCAAGTCCTTTTAAACTTTTAAGAGCGCTTGAAGTGTCAAGCGTAAGATTATATCCTACTCTTTTTAATGACGGAGCGGAAGTTAAAGTGGTCTGAGACAAGTTACAGTCCTCTTGAACAACTTTCACACCTTTCATTATATCCGCTTCTTTTATGTTTGATTTTGTCAATTTTATTTTCCTGTTTGCCAGAGGAGCCGAGTATCTGTTTAATTTTTTCTCTATGGCTCTACCTCTGCTATAAGGTGTATAAACGCTTTCATATTGAACTTTAAAACCAAGCTCCGAATTAACAAAAGTATCAACCACACTCCAGTTTTTCGGCTTATTTGTTCCGTTTAAATTTCCGTTAGAGTCTCTATAACAATTTCTCCACGGGCACTTTGACTGATATGTTTCATTTGATACAGTGCCAATACTTTTGCTTGGAATAGCATCTTGCCCGCCGTCGTTTTTACTTGTAAATAAGCCTGCAATATAATTCATCTGAGTCATGGCAATCCTTTCTCTATGTTTATATTATATAAAGTATTATAAATTTTAAAAATTGCCAATGTTATAATAATAATTAAATTAATTAAAAAGCATAGGCTTTGTTAAAACCGCAATAAATAATAATATGAAAATCTGATTGATAGTGTAACGGGAGAAAATTTTAGTCTTTTACAGTTGTTATATATTATAAAAAGAACGAGAACAAATTATATATGTATTTATATATCTCCCCTCCGTTTTTCATCCCATGCAGCCCTTTATCACACAATGCCATATCCCGCTTTCATTACAAGGCATTCAATTGCGCCTTGGCTGTATATGTCAAAAATTAGTTACAACATATAGGCGCAGGGTGAGGTTTAGTCTATCATCTTGTCAAGGGTTAACCCATGGCAATTTTACCGAATGGGTACATGTTTTAAGAATACATCATGCAAGGGCGGGTTATTTTTAAAAGCCGTAGGGTAGGCTTTAGTCTACCGTCTCGAAATCCGACTTGGGGATTTTTAGTTTTTAATTAGAGCATGATGTCTAAAGTCCACCCTACGACTAACAAGGTTCATGCTTCACTAAGGGCTAAAGTAAAATTCGCCTTATAATGACATGGAAAAAAAGTATTAATTACAAATGGTGGACTGAAGTCCACCCTACGACTGCCGTTTTATCAAGGGTTAACTTGTGGCAATTTTAGTAATGGCAGACTAAAGTCTACCCTGCTTCCAGCCAAAATCCGCCTTGCAATGACATGGGGAGAAGTATTGGTTATAAACTACGGATACCAAACTACTATGGCGTAGAATTATAATTGTAGGGTAGTTACAAATGGTGGACTGAAGTCCACCCTACGACTAAAGCGGGGGTTGCAATTGTAGGGTAGACTTTAGTCTACCATCCTAAAACCTAACTTACGGGTTTTTGGTTTTTAACTTAAAGTTGTCGATTTATCAAGGTAACCCCGGGGCAATCTTAAAACTTGGAACATATACTCATTCAGCAAGATTATTGCAGGCTATTTTTTCTTCCTGTTTTCATTTTTTTAACCACTTTCACTATCACAAAGACAGATTGGGTTATCTCTTCCTCTTATTAACAACTAACAATCTCTCATGTAAACATTTGTAAAAATATATAATACAATATCTTGTATTTAAATCTTATTTGAAATAATAATCATGCTTAAAATA
>CANPYC010000048.1 GCA_947587615.1 Candidatus Gastranaerophilales bacterium
TATAAAAATTGAAAAGTTTAATATATTAACAAAAGGTTTTAATGATACTATTGATTTAACCTCCAAAATTGAAACGAACGTTTTAAATTCAAATGTTGTTAACGGCATTGCTTCAATTTCCTCTACTTCCTCCTGCTGCTCAATTATAACCATGGAGCTTGAACCGGGATTAAAAGATGATTTATCAAAAGTATTAGAAACAATTATTCCGATAAACAAACTCTATGAGCATGATTTAATCTGGCATGAAGGAAATGCTTTTTCTCACTTAAAAGCATCGCTTCTTGGGGGCAACATAACCCTTACAATAGAAGATAAAAGGCTTTGTCTTGGTCAATATCAAAGAATTTTTTTAATAGATTTTGACACAAAAGCAATGAACAGAGAAATTATAACAACATTTGTTTATTAAAAATATTAAAACATAAAGAGAATTAGTTATGAAAATTAAAGAACAGACAAAATATTACCTTGATTTATTAAAAGATGAAGAAATATTATTTTTAAAATCGGATGATTCTTTCTTTAAATGTCACTATAAAGGCTCTCCTCTTAATGTTTTGACCGGTTTTTCGGGAACGGCCGGGGAAGCGGTTTTGGAAAAAAACGGAAAAATCACCCTTTTTGTTGACTCAAGATATCATATTTTAGCCGATAAACAGGTATATTCAAATGTTGAGGTTTTTAAAATGCCTCTTAATACAAGTTTTTCGGAAAACTTTAAAAAGAAATATAAAAAAAATACCATTGCCTATATTCCATCCGACATCGGGCTAAACAAATATTTAGAATTATCAAAATATTTTGATTTAAGAAAGTATGATGTTATAAAAAAATATTTAAAAAACGAGGATTTGAACAAAAAAGAGCCGATTTTTGAAGTTAGCGGAAAAATCGAGAAAAACAGCTTTGAATTTAAAATAAATAAAATTAAAAAAACTCATTCAAATATTGACAGAATGTTAATTTTTAACCTTGATGAAATTTCTTATCTGACAAATTTAAGAAGTTACCGGATGAAATATTCATCAAATTTTAAAGCAATTTTATATCTTAATTTAAAATCGGATAATTACATACTTTTTGTTGAGGACATCCCCAAAAAAGAAAATTTAAAAATTAATAATCTGACTTTTATGAAATTATCGGATTTTCATAATTTTATCTTAAGCATTGAAGATGAAATTTATATAAATAAAAATGATATAACATTGGAAAATTATCTTTATATAAAAAATCCAAAAGAAATTAAAAAGGATAATCTGGCGCTGATTTCATCAATTAAACCCATAAGCGTTATTCAACATCTTATAGAGTCCTCAAACAAGCTTGATTTGGCTATTTTAGCCTTTAAAAAACGCTTGAAGGCGGGGTTGAGCGAAGTTGATTTGGTTAACATGTTTGAACAGGAGCTTATTGATAAAGGGGCAAAGTGTCCTTCTTTTAAAACCCTTCTGGCGCTTGGAGAAAATTCCGCTTCAATTCACTATTCAAGCTATGATAAAAATAAAATCCTGAAAGATGAAATGCTTTTATTGCTCGATTGCGGAGGCTACTATGAAGGCGGATATGCAACGGATATTACAAGAACATTTTACTTTGGGAAAAACCCCAAGCCGATTTATAAAAAAATCTATACAAATGTTTTAAAAGCTTTTTTAGCCTGTTTTTTATCAAAAGAAACAAACGCAAAAAAACTTGATAACATCGCAAGAGAAATATTAAACCCTTTTGAAGCCGAAGGCTTTTTCTTTAACCACGGCTTAGGGCACGGTATCGGAACATCGGTTCATCAAAACCCGCCCATATTGTCGATGTTATCCGATGATATAATAAAACCCTATCAAACCCATTCAATTGAACCGGGGTTGTATGGTAAAGATAAAGACGGAGTTGAATTCGGGGTGAGAATAGAAAACTGCGTTTATAACGACATTAACTATAATAAAATTTCACTGTCAAAATTTCCTTTTGAGGAGATTTTAATTGATTGGAAGCTTTTGGATGACGAGCAAAAAGAAATTGTCCAAAATTGGCAGGAAATTTTTAAGGAATCTTACAAAAATGAATTGTCTTGAAATAACCAGCACTCAAAATGATTTAGTTAAATATTGCGTTAAGCTGCAAAATTCAAAATTCAGAAAGCTTGAAAAAAAGATTTTGCTTGACGGCGATAAAACAATTGAAGGTTTAATTTGTGATAATGTTGAATTTGAATATATATTTTTAAAAAAAGAAAACAACAGAAAAGAAATCAGGGCAAAAAACATTGTTTTTGTGAACGATGAAATTTTAAAAAAAATTACCACGACAAAAACGCCTTCAAACTTTGCGGGGATAATTAAAGAAAAGCAAATTGACGTAGAAATATTTAAATCACTTAAAAAAATTGCCCTTTTTGAAAATATTAAAGATGCCGGAAACTTAGGAACAATAATTAGAAGTGCGGCAGCATTCGGCATGGAAGGGATAATACTTTTTGGCGATTGCGTTGATTTATATAACCCCAAAACTATTCGCTCAAGCGCTCAGAATATGTTTAAAATTCCGATTATTTCAACAAAAGATTATGAATTTATAAAAGATTTAAAACATTCTCATAAGTTTATTTCAACCGTTGTTGAAGGCGGAAAAGATTTTTTCAGGTATCGGTTTAAAGATAAATTTGTTTTAATGTTCGGCTCAGAAGCGGACGGATTAAGCGAAAGACTTGATAAATTAAGCGATGAAAGATTAAGCTTTATTATGGAAAATTCCGTTGAATCGCTAAACCTTGCAATATGCGCTTCAATAGCTTTTTCTTTTATAAAATTAAACAAAAGTTTTATAGGTAATCTAACCTAATTATTTATTGCCATCAATTTTAAATTATGGTAATATAAATACACAATTCAAGTGACATAAAGCCAAGTGACATAAATTTTATTCGAGGTTATCATGCGTGTAGCGTCCCTAATCAACAAACAAATGCAAAATTCGCTCAATGCAAACAAAAAAAATCAAACACAATTTGTCAGAAAGAATGTTAATTCAAACATTTCATCAAACTACAAATATACAGGTAATGCAAGTGCTGATTTAGCTTACGCAAGTTTAGTCGACCCCGCTATTTATTACGATTTAAAAAAGATGGGTTTAATTTAGTATTAGGAGTACAAAAATGAGAAAAGCTTTTACATTAGCCGAAATTTTAATAGTTTTAACAATTATTGGTATATTGACGGCGATATTATTACCCGCAGCTTTTCATTCAACTCCCGACCAAAATGTTATGAAATTTAAAAAATGTTACAGCACTTTAGGAACAGTTATAAGAGAGCTTGTTAGTTCGGATAAATATTACTATGAAGGCGATTTAGGCATGAAAACCACAGGGGTAGACTCGGGTACTTTAATTACATCGTCTATGTCAAACTATTTCTGCAAAAGTCTTGCAGACTTGCTCAACGTTAAAAATGACCAATGTACAGGAACTGTTAACAAGTCAAAAACAGGTTGGAGAAATATTAAAGATAAACTTGAACAGTCCAAAAGCGAATTTGACAGTGATTGTAATATTACACCAACCAGATACATAACGACAAGTGACGGTGTAAGCTGGTTTGAAGCAAACAACGAAGCAACTTTTGGCATTCTCGACAGTTCAAAAAGAAGATTTAACGGCCCCGTAAATGTTGACGCTGACGGTTTCGACACGGCTTATAAAATAATTTGCATAGACGTAGACGGTCTTGGTGACGGTGAAGTTCCGTTTGGATTTGGTATTAGAGCAGACGGCAAAATTTTACCGGGCAAACGTGCGCAAGAATGGAATGAAAAATCAATTCAACAAGAAAACTAAGGAATAATAATGAGTAAAAATTTAGCAAGCATAGGTATTTTTGGCGGTTCGGGATTTTATAAATTCTTAGATAATATTGAAGAAATTAATATTGAAACTCCTTTTGGTAAAACATCCGACGCTATTATGCTTGGTAAAATCGGTGATAAAAGCGTGGCATTTATGCCCCGTCACGGCAGAAACCACTCAATAGCTCCTCATAAAGTTAATTATAGAGCTAATGTTTGGGCAATGAAAGAAATCGGCTGTAAAAGAGTTATCTCTCCCTGTGCCGCAGGCTCGCTTCAAAAGCATGTTAAGCCCGGGGATATCGTATTTTGCGACCAATATGTAAATTGGACAAACTCAAGATTGGATACTTTTTTTGATAAAGATAATATTCAACACATTTCATCAGCTGAACCATATTGTCCGCAATTAAGAAAAACGGCAATTGATTGCGCTAAAAAACTCGGTTATTCAATTCATGAAAAAGGGTGTGTAGTTGTAATTCAGGGCCCTAGATTTAATACAAAAGCAGAAAGCGCTTTCTTTACAAGACAAGGTTGGGAAGTAATTAACATGACCCAATACCCCGAAGTTCACCTTGTTAAAGAATTAAATATGTGCCCTTTGAATATTTCTCTTATAACTGATTATGATGCGGGGCTTGTCGGGGATTGCGAACCTGTTTCACATGAAGCAGTTATGAAGGTGTTTGAAGAAAATATTTCAAAATTGCAAAAATTATTATTCTCAATTATAGAAAATATTAATGATAATAAATCATGCCGGTGTGATAATAGTGCTAAATAAAGCAAAAAATAAACCAAAGGAGTATATTAATGGGAATAATATATGCTGTTGAAAAAATATTTGATTTAATTTTTTTATTGCTGATAGTTTATGTTTGTTTAACTTGGTTTCCAAAAATCAAATGGTATAACCAACCGTTTAGCTTTTTGCGCAAATTTAGCGAAATATTCTTTTTACCGTTCAGAAGACTAATTCCCCCGATGGGTGGCATTGATATTTCTCCGATATTTGCTTTTTTAGCTCTTTCAGTGTTTAGATGGGCGCTGCGTTCGGTTTTAACAGTTTTCTTCGGTTAAATATATCAACCATCATATTTTTTTAATTTTTAAGCTTTAGCCTTTGCAAGTTTAAGCATTATCCTGCTGTTGTTCATAAAGCTGAACACCAAACTTGGCCCTTAGAAGATGTTGAACCGTTTCACTTTGAATTTCCGACATTAAAGCATTAAACAAATTATACGCTTCTTTTTTATATTCAATTAACGGGTCTTTTTGACCGTAAGCAACAAGCCCGATTGAATCTTTTAGCATGTCGATATTACCTAAATGATCAATCCATTTTGCGTCAACCACCTGAAGCAAAATATCCCTTTCAACATGGCGCAAAATATTATCTTCTCGAAAAGGCTCTTGTTTTACAAAATCCGAACCGTAATATTTTTCCATAACGGTATTAAAGTCGTTTATGGTGTCAATTTCAAATTGCTTATAACATTCATCCGCCATAGTTTTAAGCTTTGTGCTGATATCAGCCGATCTTAAATCTTTTATATCTTCGACTTTTAATTTATCTTTAAGCTGCGGAAATACGCTTAAAAATTCTTTGATGAACATTACTAAATCATCATAAACATACTCTTGAGGAGCCATATCTTTAGATATATATTGAGCTAAAATTCTATCAACTTCTTTTGATATCATAAATTTAATATCAGATGTTAAATTTTCGCTTGCCAATACTTTTCTTCTTTGATAATAGAATTTTTCACGCTGAATATTCATAACATCATCGTATTCTAAAACTGATTTTCTTATATCAAAGTGATATGTTTCAACTTTCTTTTGCGCTGATTCTATCTGGCGGGTTATTAAAACATTTTCAATTGCCGTATTATCATCAACATTTAACATTGTCATTAAATTTGCAATTTTTTCTCCGCCAAAAATTCTCATTAAATCATCTTCCAAAGATAGAAAGAATTTTGTTGACCCCGGGTCTCCCTGACGGGCTGCACGACCTCTTAATTGATTATCTATACGGCGGGACTCATGGCGCTCTGTACCGATAACATGAAGCCCTCCAAGTTTAACAACTTCATCATGCTCTTTTTGGGTAATTTCTCTTGCACGCTCAAGCGCTTTATTTTTAAGTTCTTCGTAATTAGGATGCTCAGGGGTAATTCCTGCTTTATCCAGTTCTTCTTTGGCTAAATATTCGGCATTTCCGCCCAATAATATATCCGTACCTCTGCCTGCCATATTTGTAGCTATTGTAACAGCGCCTAATCTGCCTGCTTGAGCAATTATATATGCTTCTTTTTCATGGTGCTTTGCATTTAAGACATTATGTTTTATTCCCATTTTTTTAAGCATGGAAGATAATAGCTCGGATTTTTCTATTGATATTGTGCCAACAAGCGTAGGACGACCGATTTTAGCCATCTCAAGGATTTCTTTTGCAACAAACTCATATTTTTTATCTCTTGTTTTATAGATTACATCAGGATAATTTATCCTGATATCCTGCTTATTGGTTGGAATTTGCGTTACTTGAAGATTGTAAATTTTACCAAACTCGGCTTCTTCAGTCATGGCAGTACCCGTCATGCCTGATAATTTAGGATAGAGCCTAAAGAGATTTTGGAAAGTAATTGAAGCTAATGTTTGAGTTTCATCTTGAATATCAACTCCTTCTTTTGCTTCGATTGCCTGATGAAGCCCGTCAGACCAACGTCTGCCTTCCATAATACGACCTGTAAACTCATCTACAATCATTACTTCGCCGTTTTTAATAACATAATCAGTATCTTTTATGAACAGTTCTTTAGCTTTTAGAGCTTGGAGAAGGTGATGAGCATATTGAGTTTTCATATCAAACAACTCATCCACATTTAAAAGTTCTTCTGCTCTTATTACACCCGCTTCAGTAAAGATTACATTTTTATTTTTTTCATCAACTTCATAATCTTTATCTTTTTCCAATAAAGGCGCAATTTTTGCCATTAATTTGTATGTTTGAGCTGACTTTTCAAGATGACCCGATATTACTAAAGGAGTTCTGGCTTCATCTATTAAAATTGAATCAACTTCATCTATAATAGCGTAGTTATAAGGTCTTTGAACAAGAGAGTTTAAATCAGACGCCATATTATCTCTTAAATAGTCAAAACCAAATTCGTTATTTGTTCCGTATGTTATATCGCACCTGTATGCTGCTTTTTTACTTTCGTAGCTGTTATATTCACCGCTTGAAAGAATTACACCAACGGTTAAACCTAAAAATTCATAGATTTTTCCCATCCAGTCTCTATCACGTTTTGCAAGATAATCATTAACGGTAACTACATGCACACCTTTACCCGTTAGGGCGTTTAAATAAGCAGGGAGCGTTGCAACAAGAGTTTTACCTTCTCCTGTTCTCATCTCTGCGATATGACCTTCATGAAGGAAAATTCCACCTATCAGCTGAACGTCAAAATGACGTAAATTTAAAACACGTTTACCTGCTTCTCTAACTGTTGCAAAAGCTTCAGGGAGAATTTCATCAAGCGCTTGCTTTTCTAAAATTCTATCTTGCTTAAGGTCTGATGAAGTCGGTCTTTTTGATAAAATTTCTTTAAATTCCGTTGTTTTTGCTTTAAGTTCGGCATCCGATAACTTTGAAAATTCTTCTTCAATAGCATTAATTCTATCTACTATTGGCATGATTTTATTAATTTTTCTAACATTCGGATCTTTAAAAATTTTCAAAAGTATATCAACTAAAGCCATATTTGTTTTTATTCTCCCCGATTTCTTTATTTTAAGATATTCTATGCTTATTGATTTTAACACAAAAAAACATAAATTTAAAAATTTTTTAAAATTAGTTATTTGTAGTATAATTTTTTATAATTCAATTAAATAAAGAGGTTAAAAATGCAAGAAGAAAAACAATTAAAAGATACTTTAAATCTTCCTTCCACAACACTACCCATGAGAGCTAATGCGGCAGTTAGAGAAGTTGAAATTCAAAAATTCTGGCAAGATAATAAAATTTATGAAAAAATGCTTGAAAAAAATAAAGGTGCTGCTCCCTTTGTTTTGCATGACGGGCCTCCTTATTTAAGCTCCGATAAAATCCATGTCGGAACTGCATTGAATAAAATTTTAAAAGATATAATAAATAAATATAAAACCATGAAAGGATATTATGTTCCTTATGTTCCGGGGTACGATGCCCATGGGCTTCCGATTGAAAATGCTGTTGTTAAAACTCTAAAAGGAGGAAGACACTCTATAACAGAGGGTGAGCTAAGGCAAAAATGCAGAGAATATGCTCTTAAAAGCCTAAAAGGACAAGAAACAGCGTTTAAGCGTCTTGGGGTTTTGGGGAATTGGCAAAAACCTTATCTAACAATTGCACCCGAGTATGAAGCGGAACAAATAAGAGTTTTTGGTGAAATGTATAAAAAAGGCTACATTGAAAAAGGTCTAAAACCTGTTTATTGGTGTGCCGATTGTGAAACCGCTTTAGCTGAAGCAGAAGTTGAATACGCAGATATTAAATCTGATTCTATTTATGTAAAATTTGAACTTCAAGATGAACAAAAAATTTATGATATTGCAAATATAAACTCTAAAAATAAACTATACTCTATTATCTGGACAACAACCCCCTGGACAATTCCATCTAACCTTGGTATTTGTTTAAATGCAAAATATAATTATACAATTTTTGAATATAATAACAACAACTATTTTGTTGCGACAGACCTCTTGGAAGCATTTTTAAAAGATGTTGAGTGGGAAAATATCAAAACCTTAGCAGAAGTTAAGGGTATTGAATTTGAAAATATGAAAGCAAAACACCCGCTTTATAACAGATACTCTCTATTGATGGTAGGAGATCATGTTACATTAGACGCCGGTACGGGTGCTGTTCATACTGCCCCCGGGCATGGTTTAGAGGACTGGGAAGTAAGTCAAAAATATGGTCTTGAAACATTTTCTCCTTTTGATTCAAAAGGATGTTGGACGGATGAAATTCCCGATTTAAAAGGGGTTCCATACTATAAGGGAAATGCAATTGTTATTGAAAAATTAAAAGATTGCAATGCTTTAATTAAATCTCAGGAAATTATGCACTCATATCCGCACTGTTGGAGATGTAAGCACCCTGTTATGTATCGCTCAACCCCTCAATGGTTTGTAAGAGTTGATAAATTTAGGTCAAAAGCACTTGAAGAAATTAAAAAAGTTAAATGGATTCCCGCTTCGGGTGAATCAAGAATAGGTAATATGGTTCAAAACAGGTCTGATTGGTGTATTTCACGCCAAAGAGCATGGGGTGTACCTATTCCAATATTTACCTGTAAAGATTGCGGCGAAATAATTTGCAGTGATGAAACAATTGAAAATGTTGCAAAAATCTTTGAAAAAGAATCCTCTGATGCTTGGGTTACAAAAGAAGCAAAAGACTTGCTCCCTCAAGGGTTTAAATGTCCAAAATGCGGCAGCGTGCATTTTATAAAAGAAAAAGATATTATGGATGTTTGGTTCGACTCGGGGGTATCCTGGAGAGCGGTTGTTGAAAAAAGAAAAGAAGAACTTGGTTTAACTCCCGTTGATATGTATCTGGAAGGTTCAGACCAACATAGAGGCTGGTTTCAATCATCACTTTTAACGGCAGTTGCAACTGTTGAACATGCTCCATATAAACAAGTTTTAACCCATGGCTTTGTTTTTGGTGAAGATGGCAGAAAAATGTCTAAGTCATTAGGCAACTACATTAGACCCGATGATATAATTAAAACCTACGGAGCTGATATTTTAAGACTTTGGGCAGCTTCAGTCGATTATAAAAACGATATTAAAATAGGGAATAATATCATAGGGCAATTGAGTGAAATCTTCAAAAAAACAAGAAATACAGCAAGATTTTTGCTTGGTAACCTGTTTGATTTTGACCCGAAAAAAGATTATGTGGAATATGAAAAACTTGAAGAAATTGATAAATTTGCGCTTTCTCGTCTTGCTCAATTAATAAAAAATGTTGATAGTGCATTTATTGGCTATGAATTTTATAAGTATTTTCAATATCTTCAAAACTTTGCAAGTACGGACTTATCTTCGTTCTATCTTGATATTGTTAAAGACAGGCTCTATACAAAAGGTAAAAAGTCACTTTCAAGACGTGCTTGCCAAAGTGTAATGTATGAAATTCTTTTAACTTTAATTAAAATCCTTGTACCTGTTATGCCTCATCAAGCAGAAGATATCTGGATGAACATGCCTGATAACCAAAAAGAAGCTGAATCTGCACTTTTGCTTGATTGGCCAAAAGTTAAGGATGAATGGATTAATGATAAGCTTGATGAAGAATTTATTGAACTTTTAAAAACAAGGGATATTGTATCAAAAGCAATTGAGCCTCTGCGCTCTTCAGAACCCAAGGTTGTAGGTTCATCTCTTGAAGTTGATATAATTATTACATCAAAAAATCAAGATAAAACTGCACTTTTAGAAAAATATGCAGCACTGTTAAACGACTTATATATAGTATCTCATGTTCATATAAAAGAAAATAATGATAGCGCACTAAGCGAATATTCAAAAGACGAATATGATGTTAAAGTTATAAAAGCGCAAGGAGAAAAATGCGCTCGCTGTTGGAAATATCGAAAATTAGACGAACACAATTTGTGCAGCGATTGTATAGAAGCAATAAAAGAATAATATAAACAACTTATAAAAAGGAGTAAATAATGGATTTAAAAGGTTCAAAAACCGAACAAAACCTCTTAGAGGCCTTTAAAGGCGAGTCGATGGCAAGAAATAAATATACTTATTACGCTTCACAAGCGAAAAAAGACGGTTTTGTTCAAATGTCACAGATTTTTGAAAACACCGCAAATAACGAAAAAGAGCATGCTAAAATTTGGTTTAAATATCTGCATGGGGGTAAAATTCCTCATACTGAAGCTAACTTAGCCGACTGCATAGCGGGTGAAAATTATGAACATACTTCAATGTATCCCGAATTTGCTAAAGTTGCTCGTGAAGAAGGATTCAATGAAATTGCGGATTTATTTGAAAGAGTAGCAAAAATTGAAGCACATCATGAAGAGCGCTATAAAATTTTATTGAATAATTTAAAAAACGACACTGTTTTTAATAAAAAGGAAAAGAAACAATGGGAATGCGCAAACTGCGGCTGTGTGGTTGAAAGCGAACAGGCGCCGGAAAAATGCCCCGTGTGTGCTCATCCGAAATCTTACTTTTTTGTAAAAGAAAGTAATTATCAATAAAACTTTTGTTTTATTATTTTTTTGTTTATGTGATAAAATAATTGTAGAAAATTGAATAAAGTAAAATCGGGTATCAGCGCAGCTTGACTCTGCCGAGCAAAAAGATTGATTATCTTTTTGTGAGAGGTAGCACCGTAGGTGCGCTGCCAAATGAAAATTGAATAAAGTAAAATCGGGATGTAGCGCAGCTTGGTAGCGCACCGTGTTCGGGTCGCGGGGGTCGCAAGTTCGAATCTTGTCATCCCGATTTTTTACACTCAAACTTCAATTTTAGCTAATGACAAGATTATCTTGGCAGCTTTACAAATTTTTTAC
>CANPYC010000049.1 GCA_947587615.1 Candidatus Gastranaerophilales bacterium
GCTTTAGTTTATAATTCGCACTTGGAGAAGGACTCCAAAACGTATGCAAGGAGTAGGCGAAGAATGAGCCGTACTCTTTGTAGTGTTTTGCACTTGCAAAACACGTATTTTGGAGGGGAGAACCCGAAGGGTGAGAATCCATCCATATTAAAAAAGAACCCTTTAGGGTTCTTAATTCGCGCTTGGAGACTCTGCCGAAGAAAAAGTTACCCCAATGGGTAAGTTTTTCGAGAGGGTGACCTTGAGGTCACATCCCGAACAAGCGCAAACAAAAAGCCTCATGATAAAGGCTTTAGTTTATAATTCGCGCTTGGAGGGATTCGAACCCCCGACCTTTTGGTTCGTAGCCAAACACTCTATCCAACTGAGCTACAAGCGCATATATTCAATTTTTTTTGCTGTGTGTTCAGTTGGATAGAGTGAGTTTTCTATATTTGTTTGAATTTTACTATCGTAAAATATCAAACGCCAACTGAGCTACAAGCGCATATATTCAATTTTTTTTGCTGTGTGTTCAGTTGGATAGAGTGGTTTTCTATATTTGTTTGAATTTTGCTGTCGCAAAATATCAAACGCCAACTGAGCTACAAGCGCATATATTCAATTTTTTTTGCTGTGTGTTCAGTTGGATAGAGTGGTTTTCTATATTTGTTTGAATTTTGCTGTCGCAAAATATCAAACGCCAACTGAGCGTACCACGCACACATATACTAATTTTCGCATACCATCTTAATCAAGCAGCATGCAACTTTAATTCTACACCGCACAAAAATAAATATCAAGAAAATTATATTTTTTGATTTCTCTTTAAAAAATTATTAAAATAAAACTATGATAGACTTCAATCTGCTTGCCTATGAATACCAAAAAAATCTCTTTACGCCAAGAGAAATTTACCCCAGCGGCGAAAGGGATGAAAACAGATTTATTGATAAATACACAGACAACAAAGAAGGCACAATCCTAATACTTGAAAATGACATAATAAATAAAGACGGCTATGGTTTAAAAAAAGGCTTTTATAACATAAAGCCCGATAAATACATGGATTTTCTTTTAATCTATCAAGGCGCAAGTTTAAAAGCAAAAGTTCCCGTAATTAAGATGAATGTCATTGAAAGCGCTTCTATAAAGCAGCAAAAGCCTAAGAAGATGAGCGCAAGAAAGCTTGCAATTCAACGGGAAAAAGAAAGAAGAAAATACTTTGATGGCGAAAATCCCGAAGAAATTGAGTGGAGTGAAGCAAAAATCAACTATATTGATGAAAAAAATGCCTGGATTTTAGTATATAATTCAAACAATATAGAACTAATCGGAATGATAAAATTATAATTTTCATTCAAAAGATGGATTTAATGAAATGCTTTCTATGATAGTTTCTATATAAGGATAAACGTATAGTAAGGAATTGGAAAAGAAAGGCAAAAAAAATGCAAAAAATTTCCCCTCTAAGATCAAGTATTGAAGCTTTTAATAAATTTAAGGCACTAAGAGCCAATAAAGCTGAAAAGAACGAAAAAACTCAAAATGATAATGCGGCTGCTCAAACAAATCCTTTTGGAATTACTTTCAAAGGCAACATAATCCAAATGGATGTTTTTGAAAAGACCGACAAAACACAAAAAACAAATGATACCAACACAGCTAATTCTTTCAAAGAAAAAATGCAAAACACCGGTAAACTTTTAGCAAGTGCCTGGGTTGGTACAATAAACAAATTTTCATCACTAAAAGCAAATGCAATTGCATTCGGTAACAAAATTAAAGACAATACAATTGCAGCAGCTAAAAAAATTCAAGAAATCGGAAATACAAAAATAGAACTTGATAACTTAAACCCGTTCAAATACAGCGTAGGTAACTTACAAAATCAACCTGTAGGCGAATTGAGGACATTGTTAACTAATGAATTACAAGGAGCTTACTAATGAATACTAAAAGAGTTAAAAACATTATTGAAGCGCTGGGAAAGCACAAAGACGAAGAATCAATCGAAGTTTTAAACGATTTGGGAACCAACTGTCCGATTGATGAAATTAGAGAATTAACAAGTAAAGCATTAATTCGCAAAAATACACATAAATCTCTTGAACTTATGATTGTAAACAAAGGAAAAGGTATTAATGATTTATCTGCACGTGTTGCAATGTGCGCCATTAATGAACTTTTAGCTCTTAAAGATAAACAAGAAGCTATCAAAATTTTGGACGATACAATCAATATGCACAGTGAAAAAGAAGTGCAAGATACGGCTCGCTCGGTAAAAGCTTTAATGTCTTTTAGTTCATAATTTTTTATATATGTTTATTCTAAAAAAACTCCGTATTAATCGGAGTTTTTTGCATTTTAAAACAATTAATTTTTAAACAAAAATGAAAAAATATATTTTCAATATTTTAATTTTAGAGTTATAATATTATAAATAAGTCAAGAAAGTAAATCATGGAACAAATATTTATAGAACTACTTGAAAAAGCAAAAGAATCTGCTCTAAAAGCTTATTCACCCTATTCAAATTTCCCTGTCGGCGCTTGTATACTTTATGAAAGCGGAAAAATATACTGCGGGTGTAATGTTGAAAATGCAAGCTACGGGCTTTCAATCTGCGCTGAAAGAAATGCAATGTCAAGCGCTATAGCAGAAGGCGAGAAAACAAAAATAAAAGCAATAGCAATATATTCACCCAAACAGGAAATGTGTATGCCTTGCGGAGCATGCAGGCAATGGATTAGTGAATTTGCAATAAGTGAAAATGAAACAAAAATTATTCTTGAAAACAAAAAGAAAGAACCTGAAGTTCTTTCTTTAGTCGATATTTTCCCTTACGGGTTTAAATTCAGCTAGGAGTAATTATTCATCAGATAAAACTTGCTTTAATTCAATATCAGGCTTTCCTAAAACTCTTACCAATTCAAGAACGGAAGCCTTCATTTGACATTTCTGACTTGAATTATTAAAAAAGTCCGTATAGAAACATCCTTCACAGTTGCAGCCTCTTTTATAGCATTCAATCGCAGTTTGTGTCCATCTTCTCACTGCCGTAGCTCTGCCAAAATCTCTACTCTTAATCACTTTATAAACTCTCCCAAAAAATCTAGTTTGCAAGATGGCGAAGGCTTAACTCTTACTGCCCCTTGGCTTTAATTTAATTATATCGTTTAAGCTTCAATTATCAAGCAATAATTAGCCAATTATTACGACATTTAACAATCATGATATCGCTTATTATGCTTGTATTTCAAGCTTTATACCTCCTCTTAATCATGTCATAGCATGGGTTTTCATGAATGTATTATCCTAAAAGCCATGAATAGAGCATGATAAAAGGAATATTAAAAAGCTTAATGCTGTAAATAAATGTAAACTCTACATTTGTAGGGCATGCCTTTTAATTTTTTAAGGCATGGATTTATTTTTTTTAATGTATGCGCTTAGAGTTTCCAGAGTTGAGTTTTCAACCTTTTTGCTTCTTAAATTCAAAATTTGTTCATGAGCTAAATTCAAATTTTTATCTTCATAACAAATTGCGGATTTTGTTTTAAGCATGCCCAGTTCATAATCATCAAGCGGGTTTTGAATAAGATTTTTATTATATGAAGCAACGGTTCCTATTGTTTTATTATCTTTTATTGTTTTACCGAGCTTTAAACCTGCCTGATAGAGCGCATTTAAAACCGGTTTAGAGTGATTATATGTGCAATAGATTGAATTTTCATCCATTAACCTTGCAATTTCAAAAATAAACTCCCGGCTCCATAAAACCGCCTGTTTGTGGGGTGCAAAACCGTCATGAAAAATAATATCGTATTTTTTATTTAGTGTTTTAACTACACTTCTTGCGTCATCTATATAAAAATGAATAAAATCGCTATGTTTAATATTTTGCTTAATTATAGCGTTAATTTTTTCATCAAATTCAAACTCAAAAGACTTTAAAACAAGCTCTTTATTAATTTCAATGCAATCAATAAGTTCAATATTTTTAAACTTTTCAAGAGCACATTTTGTATTGTAGCCTATGCCATAACAAATATCTAAAATTTTTAAAGGCTTATTTAAAAAATAATCAAAAGCTAAGATGGGATTAATAAACTTTTCAATCGCTTCTTTTTTAGCTCCAAACTTTGAATGATAAACTTCATCTAAAATGCAGTTATAAAGCCCTAGGGAACCATCTTCGGTTTTAATAATTTTAATATTTTTCATTTTACCCTATTCATATCTTAGAGCGTCAATCGGATTTAATAAAGAAGCTTTATAAGCGGGATAATACCCGAAACCTATTCCGACAAGCCCCGAAAAACCAAATGATAAAAGTATTGGAGATAGGGTTATAACAATTGCGGTATTAAAAATTAAACCTATTAAAAGAGCAATGATAATTCCCGCCACAACGCCTATTAAACCTCCTAAAAGGGATAATACAAGCGCTTCAATTAAAAATTGAGTTCTTATATCACTTGCTCTTGCGCCGATTGCCATACGAATACCGATTTCTTTTGTGCGCTCTGTTACAGATACAAGCATAATGTTCATAATGCCGATACCTCCTACTATTAAAGAAACGGAGGCAATTGAAGCAAGCAGAATTGCAAAAGTTTGAACAGTTGATTTCATTTTTTCTTGAAATTCTGCACTGTTTCTTATTTGAAAATCATTAACCTGTGATTTTCCAAGGTTATGCCTGCGCCTTAGTATTTCTTCAATGTCACTTTGAGCAATATTTGTATCTTCTAAAGATTTTGCCTTAACTATAATTTGGCTGACAGAACCTGGGAAGTCTGTACCAAAAACTTTTCTTTGCGCTGTTGTAATGGGTATAAAAATTAAATCATCCTGATCCATTGCCCCCATCTGCCCTTTAGATTTTAGCGTACCTATAACTTTAAAAGGAACATTACCTATTCTTATTGTTTTATCAATTGAATTAACGTCGCCAAAAAGTTCTTTTTCAATTGTTGAACCTATTATGGCAACTTTTGAAGCGTTAGAATCGTCATCACGGGTGAAAGGTCTACCCATTTCTATTTCATAATTTTTAACGTACAAATAAGGTGTTGTTATTCCATATACTGTTGTTTGCCAGTTTTGATTGCCGTACATTACCTGTTTTGAAGAATTTAATAAAGGCGCAACCGCATCAACTCCACGTGCCTGTTTTTTTATGGCATCAGCATCTTTTATGCTTAAAGTCGGCTTTGAACCCATACCCATTGAAACACCGCCCGTTTTAGCAGTTGCAGAGCGTATTGTTAAAAGATTAGAGCCCATTGACTCCATATTAGCCTGAACCTGCTTATTTGCACCTGCGCCGATTGCAAGCATAATAATAACTGCGCTAACCCCGATAATTATACCAAGAGAAGTTAGAGCAGAGCGCATTTTATTAACTTTAAGCGAATTAAGAGCAATTTTTAGAGTGGATTTAAAATCTATCATATATTAACCTCAGATTATTTTATTATATTAATTATATTACACTTTTAGTATTTTGTACGGTTTTAGCCGTTTGTTTGATTAATTCATTTTTTTAATATTTAAAACTACTCTTATACTTGTTATCAGTGCAGCTAGGAACAATGCTAAAGCAAGCCCTATCCAAAAGCCTTCAAGTACAAGGTTTTTAAAGTATGCAAGATAGCACCCCAAGGGAATTGCAACAAAAAGATAAACAAAAAGCATTGTAAACATTATAATCTTAGTATCTTTAAGCCCTTTTAAGATTCCCACACATGCTCCTTGCAGACCGTCAAAGAATAAAAAGCACATTGCAATAGTTAAAATTTTCTTAGACAGATTAATTACTTCAATGTCTGATGAAAAAATTGAAATAATATTTTCTGAACAAAAACTTAAAAGCACAAATGCGCTAAGACAAATTAAAATCGTGAGAAAGATTTCGCAAAGCGAATATTTGATAATATTTTCCTTATCGCACCTGCCGTTATAAAAGCCGATTTTAATACTTGCAGCGCTTGAAACGGATAAAACAATCATAAAAGTAAAATTTGCAATACAAAGGATTATATTATGAACAGCGGCAAATAATGCGCTGAATTTTCCTATTATAACCCCCGTTAAATTAAAACCCAAAAATTCAAAAAACATTGCTAAAGATATTGGAGCACCTACCCTTATTAATTCTTTTAAATATTTTTTTGAGCTTTTAAAAGCGGTGCTAAAAAGAGGAATGCAATATATCAGCATAAAAACCCCTGCTAAGGTTTTTGAAATTAAAGTAGCTAAAGATAAGCCAATAACCCCAAGAGAGGGGATATTTATAAAAGAAAAATTAAAACCGAATGTCAGGATAATATTTAAAATAACATTTAAAACAACCATAAAAATCATAAGAATATTTGCAAAAATAACTTTTTCCCAAGCTTGCAAAAATTCTTTCAGGGCAACAAAAATTGCTGTCGGAAAAATTGTCCAGGCGCATAGCGCAATATACTGTTTAACAGGCTCAACAAGTTCAGGGCTTAGTTTAATTAAATCTATGTTATAGAGGAATAATTCCAAAATTAAAAAGAAAGGAATTGAAACTATAACTGAAAAAAGAAGGGTTAATTTAAAATATTTTTTTGAAGGAATATTTTGCCCTCTAAAGTTTGCAATTGTAGGGCTAATGCTTAAAATTAAGCCGATTGCACCTATTGTTACTGTCATCACAATAGCGGAAGCAACACTTATTGCCCCGAGCGCAACTGTTGAATAATGCCCTGCTACTGCAGTATCAGCAAAGCTTACAAGTACTTGAGAAATATTTCCTCCAAAAATCGGCAGGGATAATTTAACAAGATTAAAAATAATCTCTCTAAATTCGCTTAAATTTAGCTTCATAGCGACTTCCCACTATTTAGAATATTTTTTTCATCAAGCAAATTTTTAATTTTTTTCATCAGCAAATAAGCGTTTTTATCAAGCGCATTTGGAAGATATTTCTTTTTTTCACTCCCTATACCATGCTCGCCCGAGAGCGTTCCATCGACCGATAGAGCATAGCTAAAGAGTTCGTCTTTAAGTTTTTCAAAGTTTTCTTTTTCGGTTTTTAAATCAAGCGCAAAATTAGGATGAATATTGCCATCTCCCGCATGACCCATTATAGCAGTTAAAATATTGTATTTATCCGCTAAAGCTTGAATTTTTTTAACTGTTTGCGCGATTTTATTTTTTGGAACGACAATATCTTCCGTAATTACATTCGGTTTTAATTGCGTTAGAGCGGAAAAAGCGCTTCTTCTTGCCCTCCAGATATTTTCATTTTCTTGCTCATTTTTTGTTTGAATAATTTTTTTTGCTTTTGATTTTATTAAAATATCTTTTAATATTTCAAGTTCATATTCTACACACTTTTTAAATCCGTCAAGCTCGATTAATAACGCTGCTTCCATATCGCATAAAAGCCCGCAGGGGTTAAATTTTTCTATTGTTTGAAGAGTTGTTTTATCAAGCAGGTCTAAAGTTGATGGAATAAAGCCGCTGTTTATTATGCTATTTACGCATTTTGAAGCAGCTTCAAGCGTTTCAAAATAAGCAAGAGTTAAAAGCCTTGTTTGAGGTTTTGGAATTAATTTTAAAGTTAGTTTTGTAATAAGTCCTAAAGTACCTTCACTTCCTACAAAAAGACTTGTTAAATTATAGCCTGTAACGTTTTTTGCAAGGTCTTTTGATGTTTCAACTATTGACCCATCTGCTAAAACAACTTCAAGGTTGATTATATAGTCTTTTGTGTTTCCGTATTTGAATGTACGAGGCCCGCCCGAGCATAATAAGGCAGCACCCGCAACAGTTGAAACAGCAAGATTAGAAGGGTCGGGAGGGAAGAATAAACCAAGCTTATTAAGTTCTTTGTTTAAATCTCCTATTATGACATTAGGTTCAACAATTGCGATTAAATTTTCTTTATCGATTTTTAAAATTTTATTCATTTTAGAAAAATGAATAACTATTGAATTTTTTGTCGGTCTGGTAGCGCCGCAGTGATTAGTTCCCTGGGCTCTTGGAATAGCTGAAATATTATTTTCAGCGCAAAGTTTTAAAATTTTTGAAACCTCTAAAGCGTTTTGGGGAAAAACAACGCCCAAAGGCAAAATTGTAACATCCGGATTAGGTGAAGTATCATAGGCATAAACGTATAAATCTTCTTTTTTATCAAGAAAATTATTCGGACAAATTTTTTTTAATTCTTTAAGAAACTTCATATAAATATTGTATTATAAAAAAATAATTTAAAGTTTTAAAGTTTTATGCCGAGTTAGTTTAAAAAAGGAGATAACTAACTTGAAAAAAGTTTTTTTAGCGGCAGCGCTGCTTTTATGTTCAACCGTTTATGCTGTTCAAGACCCTGCTAATGAGCAAAGTGAAGTAAGTAAACTTTTTGCTTCAAGCTCTAAACCTTCTGATGAGGAAATTATGCAAATAATTGACAAGTTTAATTTTACTCCTCAACAAAAAGAAGATTTATTCAAAGAAACAAAGTCTAAGCTTGATATAATATATTCTCAAGCGCCTCGAGGCACTTCTCAAACTCCGCAGGAACAACAAGCTCAACAACAAGAATAACAGCGTTCTTTGAGCTCTTCAAGTGCTTCGAGGGAAAAGAAATATTCTAAACACGCAAAACCTGGTCCTAAAAGAGATTAGATATCCTGTGAGTTATCAATAAGTTCAGAGCTTTCTGGCTTCAATGTCTGCCCGATAGCTCTTTCTAAATTTGCTCGAGCGCTGTTGTATTCGTAAATTGTTTGATAATAATTTAACTTAGCCTGCGATAGCGCAACTTGTGCGTCTTTTAGCTCAATTGCATCCCCATAGCCTACGTGGTATCTGCCTGAAGTCAGCTCATAGTTTTCATTTGCTTTATCCATTGCGGTTTTTGCAACCGGTATTCTTGCTTTTGCATCCTTTAGAGCTGTATAAACCGTTTGAATATCAAGGTATATGTCATTTATTTGTGCTTTTGTGTCAAATTGTACCTGTTCATAGGCGGCTTTTGCTTCTTTAATTTGATTTCTTATTAAAACAGGGTTAACCGTCGGGAATGTTAAAAACCCGCCAAAATTCCACCATTTTCTGTCTGTCCAGTCATCAACCCCGCCAAGAGCGTAATTTGCCTGTACTTCTAAAGCGGGCATAAATGTTTTCCATGAAAGTTTAACCGCTTGATTTGCGCTATCAACATTAAGCATAGCGCTTTTAATATCGGGTCTTGAGTCGTTTGCAATTTCAACCGCTTCTTTCATTGTGATTGCAACAGGTTCGTATAAAAGTGAAATATCTATCATATAAGGGTCTGAAAAAGGCAGTCCTATTGCGTTATTTAGCTTAGAGTAAGCAATATCAACGTTGTTTTCGGCTGAAATTAGCTGAGCTCTAGCGTCTTCCATATTTGTTTGCGCAAACAGTACATCTGTTTTTGTTTTTGTACCGACTTCCCAAAAAGCCATTGCCTGCTCATACATTTTTGTATAGTTATCAAGCGTTTCTTGGGCTGTTTTTCTTTGGTTAAAAGCGTATAAAAGGTTGTAGTATGCGTCTTTTACCTGACATACAACTTCATTTACGGTTTTATCAATTTCTGATTTTGATTTTTCATAGGTAATTTTATCAATGGTATATTTATTTTGAGTAAAACCAAAATCCCAAACAAGCTGTTTTATGCCGATTTGCCCCAGAGTATACTTATTAAAAGCAGGAGCTGTCATATTTCTTATCATGCTTAAATCAGGCATGTTTCTATTCATTGAAGTTGACCAATCAAGGCGAGGAGTGTAGCCTGATAGGGTTTCATATTTTTGATATTTTGCAATCTCGCTTTTAGCGTAAGCAGAGCGGATTTTAGGGTTGTTAATTAAAGCAAGCTCAAGGCAATCTGCCATATTAAGCTCAACAGACTTTGATATTCCGCCTTCAAGCTTAACAACTTTATCGCTTTTTTCTCCAACATTCATATAAATATCCGTCGGAATTGAAAATTCCTTTTTAATTTTGTCGGATACTTCATACTGTTTTTTTGCCTTTTGCGGTTTTACTTTAATTTTTTTAGCTTTATCTTTAGCAAATATTTTCTTGCCTTTATCGAGTTCTTCTTTTTGAGCTGCAACATCTTTTGATTTTTTCTTTATTTTGTGTTCCTTAGCCTGCGCGCTATAAGTTAACAAAAGACAAAGAATTATAAATAAAGCTTTATATTTATTCATTTTCTCCCCCCGATTTATTTTCTTTATCTTTTTCTAACTTACTATTATTATGCCATTTTTTCTTTGTATCTTCTCTTAATTTTTGAATTATTACATAAAAAGCAGGTACTAAAATTGTACCAATAACAGCAGCTGCGCTCATACCGCCAAACACCGTTACACCAAGAGATTTTCTTGACATTGACCCGGGGCCGACAGCAAAAACAAGCGGTAAAATACCGAATATGAAAGCTAAAACCGTCATCATAACAGCTCTAAATCTTGTTGTTGCGGCTTTAATCGCTGCTTCGATAATCTCAAGTCCGTTTTCATCATGCTCCGTTTTTGCAAATTCAATAATTAAAATTGCCTGTTTTGCAGCCAAACCGATTAACATTATAAGCCCGATTTGAGCATATAAATCAAGCGACTGCCCCCAAACATATTGAAATAATATAGCTCCAAGCATTGCAATAGGCGCAATAAGCATAACGCCGACAGGTAACATCCAGCTTTCATAAAGCGCTACAAGGAATAAATAAACAAACACAAGTGACATTACAAGAACAATTGTCGTCTGTCCTGCCGACTCAATTTCTTGAAGTGATGTACCCGACCAAGCAAAACCAATATCGGAAGGGAGATTTTCTTTTGATAATTTTTCCATTTCTTTAATAGCGTCGCCTGAAGATTGACCTTTGGCGGGGTTTCCTTGAATTTGAATTGATTTATACATATTAAACCTTGTAATATCATAGGGCCCGACAGTCGGTTCAATTTTAACGAGTGTCGATAAAGGTGCGGATTTACCCGAAGCCGTTTTTACATAAACCTTATCAATTGAATTAATTGTGGAGCGGTATTCTTCCAAAGCCGACATCATAACCCTAAATACACGCCCGTATAAGTTAAAGTCGTTAACGTAATATGTACCGAATTGGCTTGATAGGGCAGTATAAACGTCATTAATATCAATCCCTTGAGCTAAGATTTTTTCATAATCAATATTAACAAGTAATTGCGGGGTTTGAGAGTTATATTGCGTAAATACTTTTGTTAATTTAGGGTCTTGATTTGCCTTCATAATAAGTTTTTTTGCTTCATTATGAAGTTCTTGCGGGGTTCTTTGACCCTTATCAAGAAGTTGATATTCAAAACCTCCGAACATTGAAAGCCCTTGAATTGGCGGAGGAACAAAAGAAAACATCTGAATATTAGGATATTTAGC
>CANPYC010000050.1 GCA_947587615.1 Candidatus Gastranaerophilales bacterium
CTCGGAAATGAGGGAAGGGCTAAAGCAGATGATTTTTGGCTCTCAAAGCTTTCTAATATGGATAAAATTATTGTTCCCGATGTCAGAGTTCAATTTGAGGCTGATTTTTTTAGAAAAATCGGCGCTTTTTTGGTTAGGATAAATTCGGATTATGAAAAGCGTGCCGTCCGTGGCACCATAGTTAACAAGGACGATTTAACGGAAACCGCTCTTGATAACTATGAATATTGGAATGTGGTCGTCAAGAATAATTCTGATTTATTAAATTTAGAATATGAGGCATGTAAAGTTGTTAAAATTTTTAATGAATTTTTAAATAACTCCTAGTTAACTGCTTATTTATTATTTACAAATTAAAGTTCAATTGCAGAGCTTTCAATATCCGAGCTTATTTGTTCTTTAACAGTGTCAAATTCACTTCTTAAGGCTTCAAGTTCGGATTCAATCGCTGTTTGTTCTTCCTGATATCTTGTTTCAATATCGGTAGCTTCTTCTTCAAGCTCATTTAAGATATCATCGTAATAATTATTTATATCAAGCTTTTGAGCTTCGTAATCTTCTTTTGCTTCAGCATAAGTTTGATACCATTCATTATAATCAGGAGAGTCAGACTCGGGTTTATCGTCTCTGACATCCATATATTGCATTTTAGCATCATTAAGTTCTTCGTCTTTAAATCTGTTTTGAATAGATTGGTCGGCAGAAAGCTGGCGTTTATTCAAGCGAACTGCACGAGATATTTGTAAATCACGAGATTCTTTCGCTTCAATACTGCTTCTTAAATTTAATTTTCTCATTGTTAATGAGACCCAGCTCATTTTACACCTCGATATTAAATTCTATTCGACCAACATATATATAAAGTATATAAAAATAATGCAATTTCAAAAACAATTAAAAAATTTACAAAAGTTTACAAACTGCTCAAAATCAATAATATACGTTAGTTTTAGCTATGCTTCATAAAAATTGTTTGTAATAAGATGTATGTATTCAACCATGTGAGAAAAATATTCTAAATCGCATTCGCCGTTAATTACAATGTCGCACTTATCTTTATTTTTTATTACATATTTTTTTCCGGAATTTTGTAAATATTCCCAATGTTTAAGAGCGTTTGCTTCATCTTGATTTCTTGTTTTTGCACGGTTTATAAATCTTCTTTTTCTCTCAAAATCGTCAAGTTCAACATAAACTTTTATATCAAAAATTTCCTGAATTTCATCATAAATAGAACACATACCTTCAACTATGATTATTTTATTTGATTTAACAGGGATTGATTTTGGCTTTGATTTTCCCGTACCGTTTACCAAATACTCGGGTGAGAGTATGTCATTACCTTGCTGCAGCTCAAGCAAGTCTTGTTTTAATTGAGCTAAATCAAAGTTGTTTGGCGAATCAATGTCGTAGCCTGAATCTCTCAACAAGTCAAAATTACCGTATTTTTGAATTAAATCGGATATATCGTTAAAATAGTTATCTGCGGTTAAAATAGTTATTGGTAAATTATGTTTAGAAATACATTTTGTAATTTGTTGACATATTGTAGATTTACCGCTTGCGGACTCGCCGCTTAATGCAATTAAAATTCTTTCATTTGGTCTGTTTATTAATCTGTCGCAAAAGTTATTTAAAAATTCATCCCTGTAGCTTAAAATTAATCTTTTATTAAATTTTTTATCATGATTAATTATTTGCTTAAACTTTGTTTGAAGGTAAAAAGCAAGTAAAGACCTGCCTGCACGAGTTTGACAGTTAGGCTTTTGAATTTTTTCATTATTCTGTTCTTCAAGTAACTTTTTAACCAGAGCTTCCATTATGCTTTATATAATATATCTAAATATTTTTGTTTGCTAATTTATTTAATAATATTAAGATTGTGTTACGAATTTCAACAATACTCTTATCTGATATATCGTTTTTTGCCATAAAAATCAAACTTTGATAATTGTTAATTATACTACACTCACTGTTTTTTATCATAAGCCTGATATTTTCACGCATTAGCCTTTTTATTCTGTTTCTTACAACCGCACGTTTATCAATCTTCTTAGATACAACAAAACCTACCCTGGTGGGGCAGTTTTTGTCTGATTTGATTTTACCTGCATACAATACAATTAAGCTGTTGCCAACTGTGCAATTATTATTATTATTATTATAAGTTGCGCTAAATGCACGTCTAAGTTTGAGTCTGTTATACTTTTTAAGCACGATTCTTTGGAGTGATTGCCAATTGATGACGACCTTTAGAACGTCTTGCGTTAATTACACGTCTGCCGTTTTTAGTTGCCATTCTGGCTCTAAAACCGCTGACATGTTGTCTTTTTCTTTTTGTGCCTTCGAGTGTACGACGCATTTTATATTCTCCTTGTGAATTTTATATTTTTTCTTGACATTAAAATGATGTCGGTATTAACTATACTATATTAGACAAAATGAGGTGTCAAGAAAATGAGTGTTAATTATAAAGATAATGTTAAACTTGGTGTTATTGGCTGCGGAAAAATGGCAAGCGCAATTTTAGGCGGTGTTATTAATAATAAATTTTTATCAAACGATAAAATATTTGTCTATGACGTTAATAGTGAAGCTTCAGGGGCACTTGCTTTAAAATTCAATTTTAATATTTCTTCATCAATTGAAGAATTGTTAAATAATGTTAACACAATTTTACTTGCGACAAAACCTTTTGTTGCCAATGATGTTCTTCTGAATATCGGCAAAAATTATTCAAATCAACTCATTATGTCAATTTTAGCGGGTGTTAAAATTGAAAAATATTTATCAATTCTAAAAAACGCTCAAATAGTTAGAATTATGCCAAATACTCCAGCTTTAGTTAATCAAGGGATGAGTGCGGTTTGCGCAAGTTTGAATACCTCGAAAGAAAATTTTAACTTTGCTTATTCATTTATGAAAAATTGCGGTCGTGTTATTAAAACAACGGAAGATAAAATGGATATTATAACGGCACTATCGGGTTCAGGGCCTGCTTATTACTTCAAAATTATTGATTTAATGGCAAATGCAGCTTCAAAACTCGGGCTAAATTATGAAGAAGCAATTCTTTTATCCTCGCAAACAGCTCTTGGCAGCGCTAAAATGGTTATGGAAAACGATTTTAACATAAATCAACTGATAAAGAACGTTACAACTCCCGGCGGTTGTACGGAAGTCGGAAACAATGTTTTATTAAACTCCGATATTGAAGGGATAATTGATAAAACAATTAAAGACACCATGCAAAAAGCTGTTGAATTGGGTTAGTACCACTATATATATTTCTATATTGAAGATAGGATTTTATTAAGTTAAAATTCTAATATGAAAAATAATCTCTTTAAAATCGAATCAAAATTTTCTCCCATGGGAGATCAGCCAAAAGCAATTGAAGCTCTAACAAACGGCATTAATCAGGGCTTAGCCTCTCAAACTCTGCTAGGGGTTACGGGTTCGGGGAAAACTTTTACAATTGCAAATGTTATTCAAAATGTTCAAAAACCAACCCTTGTAATTGCTCACAATAAAACACTTGCAGCTCAATTGTACAATGAATTTAAAGAGCTTTTTCCAAACAATGCGGTTGAATATTTTATTTCATATTACGACTATTACCAACCCGAAGCCTATATCCCAAGAACAGATACATATATTGAAAAATCGGCAACAATAAATGATGAAATAGACAGACTTCGCCACAATACAACAAGAAGCCTCTATGAAAGAAATGATGTAATCGTTGTTGCTTCCGTAAGTTGTATTTATGGCTTAGGACTACCCGAAAACTACTTTAAAGGTACAATTACGCTATCAATAGGACAGGAAGTTACAAGAAAAGACCTTTTGACTTATCTTGTAGGTGTAAGGTATGAAAGAAATGACGTTGAACTTAAACGCTCAACTTTTAGAGCAAGAGGCGACGTTATTGAAATTATGCCAAGTTATGAAAAAGTAATAAATCGAATTTCTTTTTTTGGTGATGAAATTGAATCAATAACAAGAATTGACTACCTGACGGGTGAAGTAATCGAGCGCCCTTATGAAATTGTAATATATCCTGCGGTTCATTATATTTCCTATGATGAAAATGAAGATGAAACTATATCTTTAATAAGGCAAGAACTCAGCGAAAGACTTGTTGAGCTCAAAAATCAAAATAAAATAGTTGAAGCACAAAGGCTTTCTCAAAGGGTTAACTATGATATTGAGATGATAAAAGAAATGGGCTACTGTTCGGGTATTGAAAACTACTCAAGAATTATTGAAAGAAGAGCCCCCGGTACTGCTCCCGCTACGCTATTGGACTATTTTGGAGATGATTTTTTAGTTGTAATTGATGAATCTCACGTAACAATTCCGCAGCTAAAAGGAATGTATTTTGGTGACAGAGCAAGAAAAGAAGTCTTGGTTGACTTTGGTTTTAGATTACCTTGTGCAAAAGACAACAGACCCCTAAAATTTGAAGAATTTTGGGATAAAATAAATCAAAAAATATTTATATCAGCAACACCTGCCGATTTTGAAAAAAAAGAGTCGGCTCAAATTGTCGAACAGATTATAAGACCAACGGGTTTATTAGACCCTGAAATTGATGTTCGACCAACAATTGGTCAGGTTCAGGATTTAATCGGTGAAATTAATAAAACCGTTGAAAAGAAAGATAGAGTTTTAATAACAACCTTAACTAAAAAAATGGCGGAAGAGCTAACAACGTACTTACAAGGACAGGGGTTAAAAGTTCGCTATTTGCACAGCGAAGTAAAATCTTTAGAACGAGTTGAAATTTTAAGAGATTTAAGACTTGGTGAATTTGATATTTTGGTTGGAGTTAACCTTTTAAGAGAAGGGCTTGATATACCTGAAGTTTCTTTAGTTGCAATAATGGATGCCGACAAAGAGGGCTTTTTAAGATGTGAAACATCACTCATTCAAACAATCGGAAGAAGCGCAAGAAACGCTAACGGCAGAGTTATTATGTATGCCGATAAAATAACCGAGTCAATGAATATTGCAATTGAAGAAACAAAAAGAAGGCGTGAGCTTCAAAAGAAATATAATGAAGAAAATAATATCACTCCAAAAACAATTAAAAAATCAATTGAAAATAATCTTTTATCTCTTGTTCAAAGTTATAGAAGCATAGAAGATGTTGTAGCAGAACAAATGGTTGAGCTCAAAGCGGATGTTAAGGATTTACCAAAATTATTAGATACTCTTGAAAAAGATATGCATAAAGCCGCTAAATTGCTTGATTTTGAGCGTGCAATTCAGCTGAGAGATGAGATTAAAAAAATTAAAAGCCTGATAAAGTAAAATATTAAATTTACAATTCAAGAATTTTTTTCAAAATATTTGTCATTGTTTTATTTTTTGATAAAAACTCAGCTTGTGACATTTCTTTATATTCTTTAGGCGTCCAACTGTTGTGCAGAAGAATTATCCCGTTTGAATTTTCAAGCGCATAAGAAGAGTTATCATTATCCGTAAAATAAAAATCAAGATACTTTTGGTAAAAACTATCTTCAGTGTTGCTTTTATAAAAATTAACTTCGGGAAGTGCAAAAATACTTTCTCTATCAATTGATTTAAAAAGTTTTTCGTTTTTTAACTTTTCAAATAAAGGATTTATTATGCTGTTTCCAAACAAGCTGTTTGATCTGAGCCTGTGTTTAAATCTTTTATTATAGAAAAGCTCATATAGCTTAGGATGTTTTTCGCTAAGTTCAAATTTAAACAATCTTTTTTGAATTTCCTTTTGCCAAATTTTTAAAACTTTTGCGTTCTTTTTAGCGAATATAACGCCGATATGTAAACCGATTAAGGTAAAGCCAGATTCTTTGGGTATTATATTTCTAATTTTGTCTGATGTTAGAATTGTATCGCAGTCAAACCAAATTCCGCCATATTTTTTTAATATTGCACATCTTATTGCGTCAGCCTGAACAGCAAGCCTCATATTTTTATATAATTCCTTGGAATAAATATTCTTATCCAACCAATTACCGATTGTGGAGTAGTTAAGAACCACAACTTTATATTCAGGTAAAAATTTATTCCATGTTTTCATGCATAATTTTAAATAGGGAGGAATATCTCCCGAAGGTTCCCAAAAAGTAAAGATATATTTTCTCTTTGGTATTGTATCATCTTTAATAATAGGGATTATATCCATATCGGGATTATTTGTTTTAGCAATACAAGAATCAATAATCGGATAAAAATATCTGTAATTATAATTACCGACAAGAACAACATCAAACTCAACTTCGTTTAGCTCAGTTGTAGATAGTGCTTTAAAACCCTTCCAAATTTTTGTATCCTCTTCATCAAATTTTTTATCGCAAACAGCAATAATATTAAGTTTGGATAAATTATAGTTATCGACAATATAAGAAGCGCACATGCCTGCACCGTATAATAAAATCTTTTTGGTTTTTAATTTATTTGCTATTTTATCAATGTCTTTTTGAATGTTGTGTTTTTTAGAGTATTCTTTAATATCCATATTGCCGCCTTATAATTGTTCAAACTGTTTTATCGGTTTTTTCATTACTTTTTTAAATATTTCATCAAATTTTTCAATTGGTTCAAAGGTGTATCCGCAATCTTCCCTAAGTTGAGCTCCCATTGAAAAAATTTCTTCGCAGGGATAATTTCTGCATATCAAAGGACGATTTTTATGATCAAGACAAAGTTTGTTTACTTTATCAAATTTCTCACATTCAAATATAAGACCGAAATCATCTTCCCCAATAACTTTTATATGCTGATAGAAGCTGTACGAATCATTATTTTTTATATTTTCAAACTGTTCTTTTGTTTTTATAAGCTCGCTTCCATGCCTGACATAAATATTCAAACAACAAGCGCCGCATTTGTTACATTTACCCGTTCTATAATACCTTCTTTTTAAAATTTTAAGATGATAAAATTTTTTTATTTTTTCATAAAGTTTATTTAATATCATTTAAAAAGTCTTTATTTTTTGCTATTTCAGATATTATATCATCAGTATCAAAATTTATTAACCCCTCAAAAGCTTTTTGAACAACAAGAGAATTTGAAAATCTTTCATCCGTTTGCGCTAAAGCTTCACTAAATTTTTTAACATCCAGCTCTTTTTGATATTTTTGTATAGCTTCTTGGGATATTTGATATTCGTCAATAAAAAATTTGTCATCGTTATTTTCATAGGGATTATTTGAGCCTATCCCCAAAATTCTATCCAAACTTTGACTTTGACCAATTACTTCAGATTGACCGTTTTGAATTTTATCCAGCATATTACCCTAAGTATTATATTAATAGTATATCAATAGTATGCTCTAAATTTTAATTTTTGTAATTAATCTTTAGATTAGTTTTAGCTTGCCTGTTTAACTTAAATTAATTTAAGTTAAATTTATTTAAGTTGAATTTTTTTATCGATGTAGTTTATATCTTCAAATTTATAGTTATTTATATACTCAATTGCTTCCATTGAAGTATTGGCAACATAAAAAAGCTTGCTTGATACAGCGGGTGCAAAGCGCTCCAGGATTACCTTTTGATAAAATTTTATCAAATCGCCATAGTAATTATTTGTATTTAAAATTACAATTGGTTTGTTGCTGTAAGCAAGCTGTTTTTGAGTAAGCATTTCACTTAACTCTTCAATTGTTCCAAAGCCGCCCGGCAGTGTAATAACGGCTTGGGACAGCTCATCCATTTTTGCTTTTCTTTCTCGCATGCCTTTTGTTAAAATGAATTTTGAACAATTACCGGGGTTAATACCAAGGTCGTAGAGTTTTTGAGGCATTACCCCCGTAATCTCGCTGCCGTAAGCATGGGCTGCTTGAACAACCTCTCCCATTAAACCCAGATTAGAGCCGCCATAAACAATATTATAGCAATTTTTAGCTATTAAACTTCCGAGCTTGTATGCTTCATCAAAATAAATTTTATCAATGTTATTGCTTGAGCTTGCAAAAACGCAAATGGTATTAATTTTTGTATTCATTTTTCTTACCCGTATAAATATATTTTAAACCAAATTCGGCTAAATTTTTATTTATGAAAATATTTCTTCCATCAAATATTACTTTATCTGCTAAGCTGTTTTTAATTATATCAAAATCCGCATTTTTAAATTCATCCCATTCGGTTAGAATAATTAAACCGTCCGAATTTTCCAATGCTTCATACATTGTCTTAGAATAGCATATTTTATCTTTAAAAATTTTTTTTGCGCTTTCCATCCCTTTAGGGTCAAAAGCGCTGATTTTAGCTCCGTACTTTATTAAGTTATTGATTAAATATATTGAAGGAGCTTCTCTTAAATCGTTTGTTTGAGGTTTAAAGGTTAAACCCCAAAGGGCAAATTTTTTATTTTTAAGGTTATTTTTATAAAAATTTTTAATTTTTGCAAAGAAAAGCTCTTTTTGTTTTTTATTTGCTTTTTTTGCAGATTTAACCGTATAAAGTTCAAGGTTATGATTTCTTGCTAAATTAATTAATGCGCTTGTATCTTTAGGCAGACAGCTCCCTCCAAAACCGAGCCCGGGTTGTAAAAATTTTTCACCAATTCTTGAATCTTTTTTTAAGCCGTTTGTAACCTGTTCAATATCTGCACCTGTTTTTTCGCATAAATTTGCTATTTCATTAATAAAAGAAACCCTAAGAGCAAGATATGCGTTAGCTGCGTATTTTATCATCTCCGCTGTTTTATCGTCCGTTATTATTATATTTTCTTTTTTGATATTTATATTTTTATACATTTCAAGCATAATATCGACTGCTTTTTTAGATTTTGAACCTATTATTATCCTCTCGGGATTTAAAAAGTCATAAATTGCGCTTCCCTGTCTTAAAAACTCGGGGTTTGAAACAATATCAAAAGGTGTTGCGGTAATTTCTTTAACAAATTTGTAATATTTTTCGCTGCTTCCTATTGGCATGGTTGATTTTATTACAATTAAAGTATATTTTTTAATATTTTTTGCAATTTCAAATATTGCTTCATCAATTTTACTTGTATCGGGGCTTCCGTTTTCTTTTGAGGGGGTGCCTACCGCAATAAAGCAAACTTCGCAAGTGTTAATATTCTCATTTATAAACTTTTCAAATTGTAAATTAGCGTTTTTTATATGCTTTTTAATAAGTTCATCTAAGTTTGGTTCAAAAATCGGAACAATAGCATTTTTTAAATTGTTCAATTTTTCTTCATCTTTTTCAATACACAAGACGCTATGACCAAGCTCGCATAAACAGGCAGCCGTTGTTAAACCGACATAGCCGCAGCCTATAAGCGCAATTTTCATAAGATTATCCTTCTAAACCAATTAATTGTATAATCAAGCCCTATATCAAGCGGTGTTATAGGCTGCCAGTTAAGAAAGGTTTTTGCTTTTTTTAAATTCGGTTTTCTTTTTACAGGGTCATCTGAAGGGAGGTTTTTAAAGATTATTTTTGATTTTGAATTTGTTTTTTTAATTATAATTTTTGCTAAATCTAAAATTGTATATTCACCATCACATCCTAAATTAACGGGAGTATTTAGGGAGTCGGGCGCATTCATCAGTTTTATTAAGCCGTCAATTAAATCTTCACAATAGCAAAAAGAGCGAGTTTGACTGCCATCACCGTAAACGGTTATATCTTTATTTAAAAGCGCTTGAGTTATGAAATTTGATATTACTCTTCCATCGTCTTTTTGCATATTTAAACCATAAGTGTTAAATATTCGGGCAATTTTAATTTTTGTCTTTTTTGTTCTGTGATTATCAAAAAGCATAGTTTCAGCAACTCTTTTCCCTTCGTCATAACAGCTTCTTATTCCGACAGGATTAACGTTTCCGAAGTATTCCTCCTCTTGGGGATGAATTAAGGGATTGCCGTATACTTCGCTTGTTGAAGCCTGTAAAATCTTTGCATTGTACTTATTTGCGAGATGAAGCATATTCTCAACACCCTTAATCGAACAGTTGAGAGTATAGATTGGGTCTTTTTGATAATGAATGGGACTCGCCGGGCATGCCAGGTTGTAAATTTCATCACATTCAATATCAATTGGGGTTATGATATCGTGTTTTATGAATTTAAAATTTGAATTATTTAAAAAAGGTTTGATATTTTCTTTACTACCCGTATAAAAATTATCAAGACAAATTAAATAATTGTCATTGATTAATTTTTTACATAAATTTGAACCCAAGAACCCGGCTGCGCCTGTGATTAAAATTTTTTTCATACACACCCCTTGTATTAATTTATATTATTACAAAAAAGTTAAAATGAACAGAGATTTTCTTAAGTTTGGTATTTATGCTATATACTGCTGCAATTTTTGAGCTTGAAAAATTACCATGGGCTGCCTTATAAAATAGTAGAGCGAAGTCCACCCTACGGATTTACCAAACAATGTTGATGAAGAAAGTAGGGCAGATTTTAGTAATGGTAGACTAAAGTCTACCCTACATTTTCCTGTTTACATCCTTTTATTATTCCCTGCCCTTGTCAACAACATAAAGCATTAGGATGGCAGACTAAAGTCTACCCTACAGTATGAGTTGTAATTGTAGTGTAGACTTTAGTCTACCATCTTATTTAAAACAAGTAAATATTCAGCAAGATTACCATGGGTTAAACCTTGATAAAACGGTGGACTGAAGTCCACCCTACGGCTCAACTAAACAATGTTAATGAAGAAACTAGGGCAGACTTTAGTCTACCATTA
>CANPYC010000051.1 GCA_947587615.1 Candidatus Gastranaerophilales bacterium
TAATTTGATAGAAAATTTAGAAGATGGATATTATAACCCTTTGCAAAAAATAATATAATAATTAAAATGCGATTTAACAACATATTTTAATTTTTAGGTATAAAATTATGTCTTTTATGCTTTAAGTGCAATAAAAACGTTTTTGAACACTTTTTGAACGGTGTTTGAAATAAGATTAAAGAGCTAATTTTTATTTCCCTCGACATCAATAAAAAATGCCGTCTAAAAATGTATTAAAAAACATAAATCCGCATTATTTTTCAAATTTTTAATAACCGGAGCAAGGTTGTAGCACTCTTCTATTTCCTGCTGATTACCGACAAAGTAATCAACAATTACAGCTATATTATAAACATCCTCTGCCCACTTGCTAACTTTCTTAAATTCCTGCTCACTAATATTGTATCCGCTAACTTCTTTCATATTTCCTCCTTATGTCGGAAAACTTATTAGCCTGAAAGAGCAAAGAAAGCATTCAAATCTTTACATAATAACACAATAATTAGTTATACAATTTGTTTATACATTGTTGTTAAATCGCAAGAATTTCTATCTATATAGCATTTAGCTTCAGGTGTTCCATTAAATTGACCATGGGAATAACGTAATTCATTTCTAAAAATAATCTTGCAGCCATTTGTTTTATTGATAATTTCAGTATAAAAATTCAATTGAGACTTTGGAATTTCTATCCAAACCTTATTAATAATAATATCATTATTTGCATCTTTTAATTTGGGAACTTTATATATAGCAACTGAATTATTTGTTGTTTTTGCATAATAATATTCTTCATCTTCAATTCTAAAAAATCTCATAAGACCAATTGGGGATGTTCCTTGACATTTAGATACAAGATTAATAATATTTTGACCTGCTGCTATTGCACAATTCTTTTTAGCTTTAATATATTCTTCATCATATTCAACTGTATTTTTTATCCACTTGCTAAATACATACTCTCTTAAATGACTATTTGTCTTATTTTCAAATTCGCTATAATTTAATTTTCCAATATCGACAAACTTAACTTTTTCAGTGAAATTATAATTTAATACAATTGAGTTATTTTGTAATTCGCCAATTACATGGTATTTATTTTCTCTTATTTTTTCAAATAAATCAGGACCATCTTTTAGTAAACATTTGCAAGTTACATTAAACCAATTTTCAAATTCATCTCTTGCAAATTCCTTAAATACATGCATTCCGGCATGATAATTATCAGTATTTAATAAAATATTTAACAGTTTGTATAAGCCCATATTTTCCAGTATAAAACTATCTTCTTTTAAAGAAAATTTATATTGATTAATAATCAAGTCAATAGGTGTATCTGATTGTGTATCACAACCTACCCAAGTGATTTTAGGATCAGCTTTTATATTAAATTTTTCTTTTATTAAAACCCCTAATTTTATTGCATTTTTTATTATAGTCAATTCTCTTTCATTGAAAACATTAGGATTTGATGAAATCATTTTCATTGTTAATTTGCAAGGCATTGTTACATTTTTTGCACATATTTCACAAAAATACTCAGGTGTAATATTAGATAAATTTTTTCTATTGAAGAAAGAAAAAGCTACTCCAAGCTCTCTTAAATGTGTATAAATATCAGCCATGCTATCGAACCCCTTACTCTTCACATTCTAACACAAACCAACATTTTTTAAGTATTTTATGTATAATTAAAATATGAGCAATAAAGTTATTGATTCAAGAAAAGGGAAAAATAAAAAGGTTTTATCGCTCTTTAGTGGATGCGGAGGAATGGATTTGGGCTTTGAGGGAAGATTCAAAGTACCATCGGCATGTATTAACAAAGACTTACATCCGGATTGGGTAAAAAACGAATCGGATAATTTTATAGAATTGCAACCAACTGATTTTGATTTGGTTTTTGCAAATGATATTATGGATATCGCAAAAACTGCTTGGAATTCGTATTTTAAAAAATACGGATATCCCGATAATATATTTCGCTTAGAAAGCATTGTTGATCTTGTAAAAGCATATAAAAAAGGTGAATATAGTTTCCCTGACAATGTTGATATTGTTACAGGGGGATTTCCTTGTCAAGATTTTAGTGTTGCAGGAAAAAGACGAGGGTTTAACTCAGAAAAAAGTCACAACGGCAAAAAAGAAGAATTTGATGTTCCAACAACAGAAACCAGAGGAATGCTTTACCTTTGGATGAAAGAAGTTATCGAAATTACAAAACCGAAAGTTTTTATAGCAGAGAATGTAAAGGGTTTAGTGTCTTTTGGAGATGTAAAAGACATAATTGAAAGCGATTTTAGAAATATTGATGAAGGGTATTTAGTTGTCCCTGCAAGAGTTCTTTTTGCTGGAGATTATGGTGTTCCGCAAAAAAGAGAGCGTATTATTTTTATCGGTCTTAATAAAAAATATTTAAAAAAGAAAGCATTAAAAGCTCTTACCCAAGAACATATCTCAGAGGAATATGACCCATATCCAATAAAAACTCATTATGATAATTCAAAAACAACTGTTCAATTAAGTTTATTAAATAATAATGAAAAACTAAAACCATATGTTACAACTTCTGAAGTGATTAAAGATTTGAAAGAACCATCAGAAGAAATTAAAGATTTAGCTCAAATGTGCTATTCAAAAGCGAAATATTGCCCTAATTCGCAGGGACAAACAGAAATTAACTTAAATGGCTTGGCTCCTACTATTAGAGCTGAGCACCATGGAAATATAGAATACAGGAGACTATCAAAGGATAATGGAGGCAAGCATCTTTCAGAATTAAGACAGGGTTTAAAAGAAAGACGACTTACTGTAAGAGAATGTGCTCGTTTTCAAACTTTTCCGGATGACTATCCATTTGTTCAAGCCTCAGAAAAAACAGGACAATACAAGTTAAGTGCAAGTAGTGCATATAAATTGATAGGAAATGCTGTCCCCCCATTATTAGCCTACAATATTGCAAAAAGATTAGAAGAATTGTGGGATAAATTATTTGTTTAATATAATAGAAATATGGAATTAGATTTAATTAGAAAAATATTAATAAAAACTAAACATAGAGAAGATTTATCAAAACTTCTTAAATTTTCATATGGCGAAATTAATCAATCAAATACTTATGGTAGCAAATTATATTCATTTTTAAGTACATTTGAAATATACTCTCCTCTAGAATATCATACCAAACTAGTAGAATTGTCCGATATTGATAAAAAGATATTATTAGATGCTATTTTAATAGCTATTCCGCCAAGGGATCATGAAGCAGAGATAACAGTGTGGAGTTTTTTCTTGATGATAGCATAAATATTAATGTCGCAGGCGAAACATATGAAATAACAGAAGTTACTAAAAGAAGTATTATTGACGAATTTAAACTTGGTAAATTTAATATATATGGGACATTAAATGAACTTGAGTTTTTAAAACGAATATACGATTTAAAATCCCTGCCATCGAATGATAGTCGTTTTTCAAATGCAGAAGGGGATATATCTAAACATACTATTATGAATGATGATTGGTCTGGAGATTGGGTATTTTATGATGACAGATTTAAAATAATAAATGGCTCTGACCAAGATTTTCTTAAGTTCGTATGCGAAATTTTACATCCTGCTGTTCAGCAAGATGAAAATATTGTTAATGTACTTGTAGATAAAATTAATACTTATTTAGAAAAAGATAAATGGGAAGTATTCGTTGATAGATATATTTCAGATAAACCTGTATATAGTGCAAGAAAAATTACAATTGACACATATGATAACGAAAGTAAAAAATTAGAATTTATAGTTGTAAATGCTTTAAATGAAGTAAATGAAAATATAAAAAATCAATTTGTTTTAAAGAGGGATGCTTGGGATGATTTTTGTTATAAAACAACATTTGTATTATATTATTTTCAGGATATACAAGTTTATCGCCAAATAGGTTCACTAAAAATTATAAAAAGAGATTTTCAAGGTGGATATGTTGAATTACCTAAAAACTTTAATGAACTTTCAGATGAATATTGTTCTTTAGGGTGGGATCAAAATTATTATGAAGAAATAATGGGGTTGTTCAAAAGCAATTCGTCAGAGGTGTTTAGAAGTCTAAGAGACTGCGTGTTCAATCAAAACATTTATGAATCTTTTAAAGATGAATATGCAATGAAAAAATCATTATTACGAAAAATTACCCCACAAAATGTCCAAATAACATTTAAAAACATTATTAATAAGGATGCAAGTCAGACCTCATATAAATTTCAATTTGCATTTAAAAATTCGGATGCCAAGTTAGATATATCAGTCATCCCAAATTCTATACCACCAACCAATATTCATGTGTTAATTGGGAGAAATGGTGTGGGGAAAACTCGTTTACTCTCAGGAATTGCAGAATCTATCATAGAAGAAAAAATGAAAATTATCCAGGTATAGAAGGTCAAATTTTATTTTTAGATGAAGATAAGGAATCCGCAAAATTTTCTTCTTTAATTACTATGGGATTTAGTCCATTTGATGCTTTCTTACCTTTGACAAAATACAAAATTAATAAGAAAAATATTGAATATGTTTACGTTGGACTAAAAAATGTAAAAAGTAATAAAAATAAAACTGATTTTAAAAATTTAGATGTACTAATTAAGGATTTTAAAACTTCAATTTTAAATATATTGAATAGCGTTAAACGTGATCGATGGATAGATGCAATAAAAATACTAAATTCTGACCCTTGTTTTGACGAATTAGATTTGTTGAATTTAGCATTAAATAACAAGGTAGGAAGTATAATTGAAAAATATAAAACATTGAGTTCAGGGCATAGAATTGTGCTTCTATCAATTACAAAACTCGTTGATCTCGTAAATGATAAAACCTTATTACTTCTTGATGAGCCAGAGAATCATTTACATCCTCCGTTGTTGTCATCATACATAAGAGCTTTATCAAATTTATTAAAGAGTAGAAATGCTATAGCTATCATAGCGACACACTCACCTGTTGTATTACAAGAAGTCCCAAAATCGTGTGTGTCTATTTTAAATCGATATGGAAATGAATATACCGTTTTAAGACCATTTCTTGAAACATTTGGAGAAAATGTTGGGATTTTAACACGAGAAGCATTTAAACTAGAAGTTGAAAATAGTGGATTTCATAATATATTAGAATCATATGCATATGATGGACTATCATACAAGGAAATTATGAATAAATTTAAAAATCAAATAGGAATAGAAGGTCAAGCAATACTAAGAGCAATTTTGTTAAACAACAAGGATGTAAAATAATGCATAATATTAAAAAACCCAAAATTGATAATCTTGAACAATATCTTGAAAATTGCATTGACAAATTAAGAAAAACCAAAATAAAAACAAAAAATATGATACCTGAGATTGTCAGGAAATGTAATTTATATGAAAAGAATGCATCTAACAATACATTATATCTGTTAAACAAAACTATTTTTGATGATGAAATTGTACAAAATCAATCTTTTAAAAAGCTATATGATAATCACATGTCTAAACAATCAAGTTATGCATATGATTTATATAATAAATTACTAGCATCTGCTCCTTTTGATAAATGTCCATATTGCTCTCAGGGAGATGTTGAAGAACTTGACCATTTTTTACCCAAAACTGATGATGGTTATCCAGAATTTTCAATAATTCCAATAAATTTAGTCCCAAGCTGTCATAGGTGCAACCATAAAAAACATGAATTTATTCCGACAAATAAAGACAAACAGTTTATACATCCATATTTTATAAATAATATAAACGATCATCGTTGGTTATATTGTAAAATAGATTATAAAATAGAAAATAAACCAACCTTTATATTTTATATTAACTGCCCAAATGAAATTGAAACATCTATACAAGAATGCATAAATTTTCAATTTAATAAACTAGAATTAGCAATTTTATATTCAAAAAATGCTGCAAATGAATATGCTGGTATAAAAAGCATTATTGATAAATATCAAGAGGATAAAGAAACCCTGATTCAATTATATAGTGATAAAGCAAAATCCTATGAAAAACACATTCGTAATTCTTGGCAAACAGCTATGTATTATGCATTATTGGAAGAAATTAGTTAAAATAACAATCTTGATAATTGATGTTGAAAAATTGAACTAAAAAATTCTGGGAATTCGTGTTACTTTTTCTGGTTTCTCATGTTACTTTACAGCAGACAGTTTTGGAATTTTTTGTATTTTTAAACTGTATAAGGCTTTTGGGCATATTTAAAATTTTGCAGACAGTTCAAGAATTTCGGGCAGTATTTATTTCTTTTGAATAACTAGTAGTTTGAAATTTTTATTAAATTTTACTAAATTTAAACTTGGTAAAATTTTTTAAAAAGTCGGTAGTTTTTTAAAGAAGGTCGGAAGTAGTATTTAATTTAGTTTTTATCATTATTTGTTAAACTACATTTTTTTGTAATATCATGTACCGTGAAATGGAGGCTAATATATGGAAGAATCTATCGAATCATGGTTAAAGGATATATTTTCTGTTGATTGTAAAACAATACTAAAAGCATTAAAATTAAGCCCTAGTGCTCAAGGTTATATTCATGGCGCTATTTCCGAAATACTATTAATTGACTATCTTAAGAATTTAAATTATGAGGTACACAGAATTAAAGAAAAACCAAGCGGCGGTTACAATGAGAAAAAGGCAGGATACAAGGGTGATTTTTTAATTAAAAAAAATGGAACAAATGATTTTTATGTAGTTGAATGCAAAGGTCTAAAAACAAATTCGGAATTTCGATATGCCAAAACTGGCGATGAACATGAAAAACATATGACAAAGCAACAAGCATATAATCTATTGAAAAAATTTATTAATGTTGACAAAGAATCAATATACGACAAAGGTTACAGAAAGTATATACAAGTAAAAAAACGGTGGGAAGCTCAAAATACTAACAAGAAGTTTCCGGAATTTAATTGGAATAAAGATTTTCCCGGTCCGGATAACATAGACTTAACGCCGTATTTTAAAACATTACAAAATTTAAAGAATTTTATTGATAATTGCGATTTAACTAAATTATCAGAAAATGCTTTTCGCAAAAAAGTGGGACTATATAAAATACTCCAGACCCATAAACCCAGTAGTCGTATTGATGAATATACCGGAATTGAACAAGCTGCCCCGCTTTCTTCAGATTTTTCTATTTTGGCTGTTGATTTATTCCAACGAACCGGTAAACATGAGTTTGTTTTTGTCAACCCTGACATAATAGCTCATTCTCCAACTTCACCAAATCATTTATATCAAAATTATATTATTGATATTTTAATACCCGGAGTAAAAGATGAGCTGACTATTAATTATCCTTGGTATACAAAAATAGATGTATGTATCAAAGAATCAAAACCCAAAATTGTAAAATATGATGAATCGCAAATAGATTATAGAGAAAATTAATTTTTCAATAATTCGTTTGCTTCTTTTCGCAATTCATAAGCTTTTTTTATTCTATTTTCAATTTCATTTATTTTTATGTCATTAGGAATTGGGACGAGTAGATTTTCAAAATCATCACGTGTAACAGCCGGAATTGCTGTTCCATACTTTATTTTGGATATTTGAGCAAGGAACGATTTGCTATTAAAGTAATCAATTAAAAAATAAGGAGAATATTTTTCTGATTTTACAACAGAAAAACCGTTTGTACATATAGAATTATTAAACTCTTCGGAAACGATTGCTTTTGCTTGTTTAGATGTTCCTATTGCATTTCCGGCAGTAGCTACAATAATATCGTTTGTATTTACGATATAACTTGCTCTGCTGGGTAGATTTTCTCCTAATATGCTGCTAGAATTAATAATTTCACTTGTATATGGATTTATATCACCTATTTCGATATAATTATATATTTTTTCATTATCAATTTTTTCTTTATCATAAACAATTTTAGCCAAATCTTTTAGTCTTGAATATCTGCCGGATTTAATGCGCTCTATTTCTCGTTTGTACACAGGAGAATGAAAATTTTCAGATAATATATAGTTGTTTTTAATAATCTCTTGTATTGGAACTAAATAACAATTGTCACTAAAGTTATTTTTTGATAAGCAGCTATTTGCAACTTTTGTATAATCTTCATCTATTGATCCATCTTTTTTGTATAAAGATTTAGAATGTTTTGAAAAAGAATATCCTAATTTTGTAATCTTGCCATAAAAGACTTTATAGTTATTATTAACTAAATTTGTTAAATTATTTTTATCTATCTTGCTAAAGAATATAATGCTTGATTTAATTCCTGTTCCATAAGGAATAAATGTTCCGTCAGGCAAAGATATAATTGCATCAATCCTAACATTTTCTACTAAATATTTTCTAAAATATTTTAAACTCGGATTTTCAAAATCTCCATCAGGCAAAACAATTCCTGCTCTTCCGTTGTTTTTTAATATTTTTATCACTTTTTCTACAAATAAGATATCGGGAACTTGGGATTTAAAAATTTTACCTTTTTCATCTATTCCTAAATCATACTTGCTTAATATTTTGGAATTGCAAATTTTACCCTGAGAACCAAATGGCGGATTTGTTAATATGTAATCATATCTCATAAATTCGTCAAAATTTTCAATGCTGTCGTTTACGGAAAAATTAAATTTTTCGCAAGAATATTCAAACATCATTCTCATAATTATAAGTTTGATTAACGATTTACTTATATCATTAAATGTAATATTTAAAATATCCTCGGTTGTAATAACTGTAGTTTTAGATATGTAATTTAGTACTTCAAACATAAATCCGCCAGTACCACAAGCAGGGTCTCCTCCTATTTCACCTTTCTTTGGAGATATCATTTTTACCATTAAATCAACAACGGGGGCTGGAGTAAAAAATTGACCACGATTTTCCCTATAAGAACGATCAATTATTTTTTGTAAAATATGCCCTTTTATATCAGATTTAATTTTGCTTACATTTAAATTTTTTAATTCATTTATTGCAAAAATTATAGTACTCTTTTTTAAATTTATTTTATCATTGGTATCAAAAATATTCTTAAGCTTATTTTTTAATGTATTAAAAAGTTTGTCTACTATCGCAATAATTTCGTTTTCATTTTTTGCCGAGAATAACAAATTATTATTCTCTTCATCAATTATTTTGCAGTAAAATAGTTTTAAAAATTCACTTAAGGTTTCAGAATTGCTTAAACCATCATTTGCATATATATAATTATGAATCTTAAGAATATGTCTATCTATCATAACACCTCCATGTTGTAATTATTACACAAATGTGTAAAGAGTCAATGAAGGATTTTTGTTTAGAATAGATTAAGTGTCAACAAAATTATTTTAAGCAAAAAAGAATTATAAAAATTTTGCGAACATCAAAATTCAAAATTGTGAACAAATAAAACACTTGCTATGACCGGATAATCCACATTAACGAGTTTAAATTCTTCCGTTCTTCAATAATCAAACCATGTGTCTTTTTACAGGTGTAGTTAATTGTGCAGTTCGCTTTTTGCGCATACTTTGCTTTTTTCGGCGGTGTTGGCTTCCCGGAGGGTTTTAGCTGCCCTTAAATACTCAGAGTACCACATGCAGGCTCAGTCGCACCCCGCTTTGCTTCGGATACAGACTCAGCTGCACTTTGCCTCGCATACAAGTTCACAAGGCTCATACCTCGCCTGTTCATTATGTAACACTTCGCATTGCTCAGATGTTCGCTTGAGTGCGATTATTACAGTGGTGTTGAATAAAACCACTCACCTGCCTGCATATCGGTTAACATGTTTGAAGTAAATGTAAAAGAAACGACTATTTCGGAAAAGTCCGTTTTGAAAATCCTCTAACCCCATTGATTTATAGTTAGATAATAACCCAAAATTCGTTGGAGGATTTTAAAATTTTTATTATACATTAAGTCATTGACTTTTTGTTCATTTTGTATAGAATAAAAATGTAAATGTGTTTTAGGGCTAATACTTTGTGAAAAATATTACAAAAAGACAGCAAATGGCGCTGAAAACCCGTCAAAAAATTTTAGATGCCGTTTATGAACTATTGCAGAAAAATGAATTTGATGAACTAAGTATTGATGATATTACAAATCATTGTGCTGTCGCAAAAGGCACATTTTATACATATTTTAATCATAAAGACGATGTTGTTTTTGAAATTTGCGCAAATATGTTTACTGATATTGAAAACCGAATGAATAAAATGAAAGATAAATCTATCACTGATAGGCTTTCATATTATTTTGACGAATTTATGAAAGAGGTTCAAAGATACGGCATAAACTTGACTCGTGTGTGGTTTAAAGGGGTAATTGACCCAAATAAAGCACCTAAAAATTATGACAATAAAAAATGGCAATATGATTATGAAATGCTGAAAAATATACTCGATAAAGCGCTAAAAAATAATGAATTGAAAAAAGATACTCCGACAGATTTATTAACGCATTTAATAATAACTCAATTATATGGAATGATGACAGTTTGGTGTATGTCAGACGGATGTTTTAAGCCCGAGAATTGGACAAAAAAGTTTAGCGAAATTCAACTAAAAGCAATATTAAGTAATTTTATTAATGGATAAAAAAGGAGAAAATAATGAAAGTATTAATGTTAAACGGAAGCCCGAACGAAAAAGGCTGCACATATAGCGCATTAAGTGAAA
>CANPYC010000052.1 GCA_947587615.1 Candidatus Gastranaerophilales bacterium
TTCGTAAGTCTACTCAAACAGACGGGCTCACTATCGTTACGCCCTGGTCGGAATCCGTAAAAAATATGGGCAGAGGTGGATTCGAACCACCGTAGTCGTTAGACGGCAGATTTACAGTCTGCTCCCTTTAGCCACTCGGGCATCTACCCATAAATTTATATAGATAAAATTTTAAATATTCAATTGTCAAACTGCAATCCTCGATGTTAACAACATCCGATACGTAATAAATTGCCCTTGATGAGATTTGAACTCACGGCCTCTCCCTTACCAAGGGAGTGCGCTGCCACTGCGCCACAAGGGCATGGAGTTTATTTTGATGGCAAACGCTTTTATTAGTACCATCTATAAAAATAGCCGATGATGGGACTCGAACCCGCAACCTACGGTTTACAAAACCGTTGCTCTACCATTGAGCTACATCGGCATTTTATATATTATATAATATTAAGGACAAACAAAACTGTCAAGCACTAATTAAAAAAAATAAAAATTGCAAAAATATTATTTTTTGTAGTAATATAGAATTGTAAAATTCCCAAATTAAAATTATTATTGGCAAAATTGAGATTATAGAGAAAGTATAAACTAATGCAAGTGGCTAATACACTAAACGACAATATAAGGATACTTTTTAACCCCAGACTGGAATCTTTCAAACTGTTTGACTTTTTAATTGTTAAATCTGATGATTTAAGATACCTGGCGCAAATTATTGAAATTTACGATGATAAATTTGATTCTTCTCAAAATGTTGCAAAAATTAAGCTTCATTATAAAATCAGCCAAGAAAACGAAGTAATGCCTTATGATAATTTTACACCCAACAAAGAATGCGAAATAATAAAAATTAAGCAGGATGAAATTGAAGAATTTATAAATCAGGATAAAAAAACTTTTCCCTTTGGGATAAACACGAAAAATTCGCAGCCACTTAATCTCCAATACGACTTTTTTAACAACAATGCTTTAATTCTTGCCGATAAAGTTGAAAACGCAAACGCACTAACTCTTAATCTTGCTAAAAATTTATCCTGCGAACGTCATACAATCATTGTTGATTCAACAAGCATAATAGATTTTGACGAAGCAAAAAAAATAAAAGCTTCAATAAATTTCAAGCTTCCTCTAAATTACAGCACAATCGACTTTATATTTGACAAGTGCTTGCAGGGTGCAAGCTTAGAGTTTCAAGCGGTATCAATTGAAATACTGAACGAAATTAAAAAATTTGCCCGTGCACAAGAAAACGGCTTTATTCCGTTTAATGCCTTTGCCAGAGTGTTGTTGGAGCAATATAAAGCAACACCTCATCCCGAGCTTAAATATTTGGTTCAAAGCATTAAAAAATATCAAATGGATGAAATATTTGCAAGAAGTAAAAAAGATAAAGAAAATTTATTCAAGACAATTAAAAACAATAACTTAACAATAATTGATTTATCAAACATTAATATTTTCTGGCAAAAGGCATATTTAGACTATATTGTATCCGAACTTGAGGATGAAGTATATTTAATAGCAAGAATTAACGAAGAAAACTGCGATGTCGACTTTTTCAACGAAGTATATTGCAAAAAAAGAAATATAAAATTTGTACCGAATGTTTCATATAGCTATAAGAAACTTCCTTCTTTGGCACAATATTGCAGAAACTATATTTTAATGCCAAGCCTTTACCAAAGGGCAGATTTTTTAAACGCCAACTTTGCTCTCTGTAACCTGATATCGGACGGTTGCGTGATATTTGGCGAAAATACGGACAACTTCTTATATCTTGCAAACAAGTACGAACTTGAGCTTCAGATTCAAGAGGAAAAGAAAAAATACAGAAAAATTGCTCTTTCTTTGGTTGACAGCGTTTCAAACTCCAATGATGAGAATAGCTCAACTTCAAAAGAAGAAACTACGTTTCACTCACAAAGACTAATAAACGAATTAACCGACTATGAGCACGAAAAAGATGATAGTCTTTTAGAACGTTATCAAAAAAAGGCTGTTCAAAAAGATGACTTACAAGCCGCTCAAGAAGCTCTGGAAAATACCCAAAACGAAAACGACTTTGAAGAAAACACAAAACAAAATAATGACGGTGAGGAAACTAAAGCGGATGAGTTTCAAAATTTAACCGATTCAAAAGAAGCTCTAAGCGATAATCAAAAAGATGATTTTCATGAACTGAATGATACAGAGCGTGCCCAAGATATTGAAGAGGATACACAAGAATACCCGAAAGACGATTCACAAATACATGAGCAGGAAGAAGAGGGAGAAGAGTTTTCCTTAAATGAATTAATCGAAAATACGGAAATTCAAAGCGATAGCGAAGAACAAGAAGCTCTTAATGAAATCGGCATAACAAAAGAAGATATTAAAAATGCGCAACTTGTTGAAGATACTGAGCTTGTACAGGATGACGCCCCCGAAGCTCAAAATAAATCGGAACAAATTGAGCTTTCCGACAATGAATTGGATTTTTTTGAAATGACGGAAGATGAGCCCAAACAAAAACCTGCCGTAAAAGCAGAAGCTCTGGAAATTATTGCAATGGACGATATTGGCAATGATGGTGTCGATTTAGCAGAAATTGCCAACAACTCAATTAACACAAGCTTTGAACAGATTGTTGAAAAAAAATCCGAAAACCATCAAACGCAAGAAAACTCTATCAAGTTCGATGACGACTCAATAATTAATCTTGATGACATAGGCTCAAGTCTGCCTGATACCAACAACAATCTTCCCATATTTAAAGAAGAAATAAAACAAGAAGAAGGGACAAGCTTTGCCGTAGGAAACGTTATTCGTCATAAAAAATACGGCAGAGGAACGGTTGTCAAAACGGTTAAATATGAAGAAAGACAACTGTTACAAATTGAATTTGAAGAATCAGGCAAAAAGCTTTTAGACCCTAAAGTTGCCGATATTACATTAGAACAATAACTAGAATAACTCCGCCATGGGTGATGAGAATAAACAATTTGAAGCAAGCCAGCAAAAGCTTAGAAAAGCAAGAGAAAACGGTCAGGTTGTTAAATCTAAAGACTTATCGGTTGCAATTGCCATAATTGTAATGTTTAGCTGCATTTATTTGCTTGCTCCGATTATCTGGGGGCAATTAAGCATACTCTTTAAGGTCATTTACGAACAAATACCAAATAAACACCTTGAAGAAATCGGCTACACATATTTATTTACAAAAACCGTTATCCCAACCGCTTTAATTCTTCTTCCCATTCTTGTTTTAGCTTCTTTTGTCGGTGTTCTTGGAGATATGATACAAATAGGGCCTTTGTTTACAACAAAACCTTTAGAGCCAAACTTTAACAAATTCAACCCCGTTAACTATTTTAAAAACCTTGCAAGCCCAAAAACATTATTTGATTTATTTAAAAATATTGCAAAAGTTATTATCCTTGGAATAATAGGCTATATGGTCTATACTTCGCATTTTGAAGATATACTCATGCTCGCTATGATTGACAACGACTTTGCAATTTTAATTCAATTCGGCTCTTTAATTTTAGACTTCGTACTTAAAGCAGGTATTGCATTTTTAATAATAGCAGCAGCCGACTATGGTGTTACCAAGTGGAAATTTTTACAAGATCAAAAAATGTCGCTTAAAGAAGTAAAAGATGAATATAAAAACTCTGAAGGTGACCCCAATGTTAAGGCGGCGCTTCGCCAAAGAAGGCAGGAAATTTTAAGACAAAGAATGATGGATGCTGTTACAACCTGTGATTTTGTTGTTACAAACCCGACTCATATAGCTTGTGCCATAAAATACGACGCTCAAAAAATGGAATCACCAATGCTTGTTGCAAAAGGAACGGAACTTTTTGCTCAAAAAATTAAACAAATAGCTCGTGAACACAACATCCCCGTTATTGAAAACCCACCCGTTGCAAGGGCTCTGTTTCGCTTTGTTGAAGTAAACAGGCAAATTCCGCCTGATTTATATAAGGCTGTTGCAGAAATTTTAATTTTTGTTTACAACCTCAAAAAAACAACAAAACAAGAACAGGAAAAAATTCAAAAAACAGCGCTCGAAAAAGGAGATATTCAAGCGCAAAGAGAATTTCAAAGAAAAAAAGAAAAATCGCTTGAAATGTTTAGAAATAACAAAAATGATGAAAATAAAAACAACAAAGACCCTGAATAAATCAGGGTCTTTAAATTTTATTAATAATTTATTAATGATTTATTAATATTGATATTAATAAGGGGGCGCCGCTATTACCTATTAGCAATGATATTGAGAGTATTCGGAATTATCTCTGATTGAAAATACCAAATATCCGATAGCCGATAAGCCGACCAGGGTATAGATAATTCTTGTAATTGAGCTCATATCACCGAATAAAAATCCGACTAAATCAAAGTCAAAAGCTCCGATTAAGCCCCAATTTAAAGCGCCGATTAAAACTAAAGTGAATGTTGTCCATTTTAAAATATTCATAAAGTTCATTTTTCTCTCCTTTGTTTATAACAAAAATATTATGTACTATTCTTTTTTAAAAAATAATATTAAAAAGTCTATGAGTCCTCTAAACTTTCGTGCAATCTTATTGAAACCTTACTCCAGATTATTTTTAAAACTCCACCTTGCAACACCCAAAGTAAGCGCAGATATCAAAATTAAAGGTATCCAATTTTCAACAACCGTTAACAAATCCATATTTTTAAAATAAATTCCTTTAATAATAAGCATGTAATACCTGACAGGATTAAATGCGCTCACGTATTGAAAAAATAAAGGCATATCTTCAACGGGCGATACAAAACCCGACAGTAAAACTGCGGGCGTTTGAAAAGCAAAAACTCCTAAAATTGCCTGCTGCTGAGTATAAGCAAGAGATGAAATAAATAAACCTATTCCTATAATTGAAGCTAAAGATATAATTGTTGATAAAAGATAGATTATAATTGAGCCTGAAAATGGTACTCTAAAACAAAACGCAATAATAAGAGTTATTATAATACTTGATATAACCGCAACAACAAGAGGAGGAATTGTTTTTGCAAAAAGTATTTCGTCATTAGATAAAGGGCTTACAAGCAGTTGATTAAACGTCCCCAATTCCCGCTCTCGAGCAATTGAGAGCGCACTTAACAATAAACTTAAAACAAGCGCAAGCATAACAATCAAACTAACCGTCAAAAACCATTTATATTCAATATTCGGGTTATACCAATTTCTTACAATAACATTTATATCAGATTTATTTATATTAAATTTTTTCTCAAGCTCTGAATTATATTGCGCTATAATTTGACTTGCATAAGATGAAGCAATGCTTGCTGAATTTGTCTGCCTGCCGTCTGCTATAACCAAAATTTCACAAGGCGTGTTAGAATTAATTTTATTATTAAAATCGTTTTGAATAACAAGCCCCAATTGCGAATTTTTTAAATCAACGTCATCTCTTAATTCTTTAAGTGTTTTTGCAAGCTTAATTTTTCTAAACCAGTGAGAATTATAAAACCTTGAAATAAGTTCTCTGGAGTAATAACTGTTTGAATAATCAAGAATTGATATATCTATATTTTTAACTTCAAGAGTTATTGCATTTGCAAAAACAAGAAGCTGTAAAATCGGAGGAAGAATAATTAAAGCTCTGCTTTTAGGGTCTTTAAAGATTGATAAAAACTCTTTTTTAATTAATGCTTTAATTCTTATTTTTCTTGAAATTTTATTTTCAACTAAATTTTCTTGCATTTTTCAAGCCTCAAATCCAAGTTATTATAAACAATAAAAGCAAGCGCTATACCTAAAAGCAAAAGAAAAATTGAATTAATTACAACAATTTTTGGAATTGTTCCTGCCATAAATTCACTTTGAATAAATGTTATAAAATATCTCGGAGGTAAAATTGATGTTAAATATTGAAAAAATTTAGGCATGGAAGAAATCGGATAAATTAACCCCGATAACATTAAAGCGGGTAATAACCCGAAAGATAGCGCCATTTGAGAAGCGCTGAATTGTTCTTTATAGGATGAGCTTATTGTTAAACCGACTCCTAAGCAGCAAAAAAGATACAAAGCACCCACCGCAAGTAAAATTAGAATATTTCCCTTAAAAGGGATTTTAAAAATTGCAATACATAAAAAAATATTAAAAGCAAAAGATAACATTCCAAGAATAAAATAAGGAATATATTTACCTGTTAATAAATTCATCTTAGTAATTTTTGTTGCAAACAAAGCTTCAATTGTGCCTCTTTCCCATTCTCTCGATATTACTAAAGCGGTTAAGAGCATGCCTATTAAATTCATTGTAACTGCCAAGGAACCGGGGAGAATAAAATGATGTGAGTTAATATCCTGATTATACCAGAAACGAATATCAGCCCCGATTAGCGGAGGTTTTGTAAGATATTTAAAATCAGAGCTGTTTAAAAGCCAACCGGTTACTATTTGAATACAATAACTTTGGGTAAAATTTGCCATATTGGCTTCAGACCCGTCTGTTATGACAAAAAGGTCGGCTGTTTGTTTATTTAAAAGTTTTTGAGTAAAATTGTTGGGAATTATTATTCCGCCTTTTAAATTTGAATTTTTAATTTCATCATACATTTTTTCCTTATCTTGAAAATAGCTTGTTTTAATGTATTCGCTATGATTAAAAGAATTCATAAGGGTTGAAAGTTTTGGATTTATGTCATCATTTTTTATTCCCAAGGTTATTTTAACGGTATCTAAATTAACCCCGTAGCGATATAAAACAAGTATTATTAAAGGCAGAATAAAAGCAATTAATATGCTTGAAAAATCTCTTATAATTTGATAAAACTCTTTTTTAATTAAAGCTAAATAAATATTCATTTATACCTTATAACTCCTTTAATTATCTTTATAAAAGCTTCCTGCATATCTTTAGCGTTACTTTTTCTGATGAGCTCATTTGGTGTATCAAGCGCAATAATTTCACCGTTATAAAAAAGACTGACATTATCGCAAAACTTTGCTTCATCCATAAAATGCGTTGTAACAAGTACACTCACACCGATTTTAGATAAAGCTTTAATATGCGTCCAAAATTCCCTTCTTTGTATAACATCAACCCCTGAAGTCGGTTCATCCAAAAATAAAATAGGCGGTTGATGAATTAAAGCACAGGCTAAAGATAATCTCTGTTTATAGCCCAGTGGTAAAAGTGCGCTTTGAGTATCCCTATATTGTTCAAGGTCAAATACATCCATCATTTTCTTAATTTTTTCTTTTTTATCTTTACCCCAAAGCCCATACACGCCTGAAAAAAATTCCAAATTATCATAAAGAGATAATCTTGAATACAGCGAAAACTTTTGTGCCATATAGCCAAGGTATTTTCTTGCTTTTGTCGGCTCTTTTTCAACATCAATTCCCATAATATAACCCTTACCCGATGTCGGTTTAATAAGAGCGCACATCATCTTAAAAGTTGTTGATTTACCTGCTCCGTTTGGGCCTAAAAGCCCGAATATCTCTCCTTTTTTAATGCAAAAAGAATTATCCTTAACCGCCCAAAAATCCCCGTATCTTTTTGAAAGGTTTTGTGCTAAAACTCTGCAATCCTCTTGATAGTCCTGAATATGATAATTAAGAGCAATTTGAGAATTTTTTTGCTGATATCCTCCCATAAGCTCTATTACTTTATTTTCAAATATTTCATAATTATCTCCTAAAGTTTTTGTATCACCTTCAAAAATAATTTTTCCTTTATTTAAAATTATGCTTAAATCAAAATTAAAAGCTTCATCTAAATATGAGCTTGACCAGATAACGGTTGTATCTTTTGTAATTGTCTTTTTAACAAGATTTAATAGTTCAATTCTTGAAATAGGGTCAACTCCGACAGAAGGCTCATCCAAAATTAAAAGTTCGGGTTTACCGAGCATTGCACATGCCAGCCCCAATTTTTGTTTCATTCCGCCCGACAATTTCCCTGCAAGTCTTTTTTTAAAAGGTTTTAGAGTAGTAAATTCCAAAAGTTTTTCAAAATCATCATCGCTATCTTTTAGCTGAGCATACAAATTCAGATTTTCAATTACCGTTAAATCTTCATATAAACCAAACTTTTGAGGCATATAGCCGATTAATTTTACAAGTTTATTTTTTTCTTTTTCGGGGTTTAAATTAAGAGTTAAAATTTTACCCTCATCACAACAAATTAAACCCGCAATAAGCCGAATTAATGTTGTTTTACCTGAACCATCCGACCCTAAAAGCGCAATAATCTTACCTTTTTCAAGTTTCAGATTAATATTATCAAGAGCGGGTTTATCATCAAAACTCTTTTTTAAGTTTTCAATTTCAATACTGTTTATCATTAAGCTTCATCCAAATTAATTTTTACGCTTACAGGCATACCCTGGCGCAAAAAATCATCAACTTCATCAACATAAACTCTTATTCTGTAAACTAAATCTACTCTTAAATCTTGAGTTTGAACGGTTTTAGGAGTAAACTCGGCAACGGGTGAAATATAGCCTACATAACCCAAGTATTCTTTCTTTTTACCTGTTTTCGGGTCAATTGTATCTGTTAGAATATGAGCTTTTTTACCGTATTTTATATTGCCCAAATCCGTTTCTTTAATATATGTTCTAATCCAAACGGGTTTTGTTAAACTCATTACATAAATAATCTGCCCTGCTGAAACTCTTGCTCCTTTTTCTTGTGAGCGTGTTGTAATAATACCATCCTGCGGAGCATAGAGCTTTGTATAGTCAAGCTGATTTTTTTTGAAGGTTAAATTTGCAATATTTTGCTGATATTTCCCTTGAGTATAATTTTTTTGATTTAACAGAGTGTCGCATTCTTGTTTTGATATAGTCCCATCTTTACACAAAGGAAGATTTCTTTTATATTTTGATAAATCTTCATCCGCTTGAGCTTTGGATGATTCAACAAGATATTTTGCTTCATTATAATTTGATGAATAGTCTCTATCATCCAAAGTTGCGATTAAATCTCCTTCTTTAACGTAATCCCCTTCTTCAACAAGAACATTATTTATAACGCCATTGACCTGAAAAGATAAATCAACCTGTCTTATTTCAATATTGCCGAATGTTTCAATTATATTTGTTTTATCTTTTTTTAAAAAAAGATAAATTAATATTCCTATTGCGATTAGCGCTATTAAAAAAGCCATTGTTATAATTACTTTTTTCATAAAACACCGCCCACAACTTTATACATTGTAAAATAATCAACAATTCTTGCTGCTTTATTAGCTGCTAAAAGTTGTTCTTTTTGATGAAGAGTATTTCTTGTGTCAAGAAAATCCATTGCGGAAATTACCCCTTGTTCATATTTTCTTGAAGCGGATTTAAAATTTTTCCTTTCAAACTCTAATTGTTTTTTGGTATTATTTTCGCTTATTGTATCCTGCTGAATTAAATTAAGAGTGTTATTTATTTCTTTAATTGCATTTAAGTCTTTTTGTTTATAGTTTTCAACAAGTTCATAGTACCTAGCTTTTTTAAGTTTCAAATTTGCAATTTTAGCTCCGCCTTTAAAAATATCCTGCGTTAAACCCGCTAAAAGGTACGCAAAAGAAGATTGCCAAGAAAAAAAGTTGCCCTTGCCCGCTGTATCAAAAATTAAAAAGCCCGTTATATTAAAACTCGGGAAAAAATCTTTTTTAGCTATTGTTACATCAATCTTAGCGCTTTTTAGCAATTGCTCCGCTTCAATTACGTCAGGGCGAAAATAGATTAAATCGCTATTTATGGTTTTCGGGAAAACTTCCCGATATTCAAAATCTTCCAGTTTTCCTCTTTTAAAATCTTCGGCGTTATAGGCACTTTCACCTATTAAAAGAGCAAAATTATAAAGAGTTGTTTTTTGTTGTTTTACAAGATTATTGTAGAGTATAAGCTGAAGCTCGTAGTCTATACTTGCGTCGTTTAAATCGGTTATATCAATCGTTCCGTAGTCATATTTTGCTTTTTTATATTTTAAATATTGTGCTTTATCGGCTACAATTTGAGCTTGTTTTTGAATTAAATAATCATACAAAAGAATATTTGTATAAGCGCTTGCAACATCCGTTAATAAAGATATATAAACTCCTCTTTGATTTTCAATTTGCGCTTTTAGAAGTTTTTTAGAACTTCTTATCTTATCTTTGTTTTTTAAAAGCAAATCAGGTTCCCAACTTGCTCTAAAAGGAAGAATATAGGAGTTTTGTTTTAATAAAAAATTACCGTCACCTCTTGGGAAATGCGCCCCTAAGTAGTTGCTTGAAACGGAGAGCTCAGGGAGTTCTTTTGAAAAAGCGTTTTTAACTTCTGCTCTATATTGCTCAACTCTAAAGTTTGCCTGCTTCAACTCATGATTATTATCAAGTGCCTGTTGAATATATTTTTGCAAACATTCATCGTTAAAGCGTGTAAAAAAGTTGATGTTAATACTGTTTGCGCTTGCAATTTGAACGGATAAAAAATTTATTAAAATAATTAAAAATAAAATTCTCATACAAAAATTTTTTATCATTTTAATAATTTTTTAAATTGGAAAACCGTACTAGGTAAAAAAACTAAACAAAGTAATATGTCGAATTAAGGTATCAGCTCTTAAACATTAACTTTTGTAAAAATTTAATGAAATTTTTTATTAATTTTCTGTTGTCCATGCTCTAAATAAGCGAACTTT
>CANPYC010000053.1 GCA_947587615.1 Candidatus Gastranaerophilales bacterium
AAGATAAAAATAATACCAATCCTAAAAAAATAATTCTTCTCATAATATAAAAGTATATAGTAAAAAGAAATTTATTGTATAATTATTATAGTTTTTTAAAGTATTACTTTATAATTTTCGGGGATAATTTATGAAAATTTCTTTCAATATATTAAAAAATGAAGATTTGTTCCAAACTTCAAACCCGGCTGCAATTGGTGCATTTTTACTTGTTGCAATAATAATAACAGCGCTCTTATCGGTTAGATATTATCTTTATCAGGATATTATCAAAAACGGAATAGCTCAAAAAACAATATTAGCCAAAAATACTTTTCAAGTTGTTGACAAACAAAGAACAGAGCTTATCAAACGTGAAGTTGCAAATAAAATTCGCCCTGTTGTAGCGCCCGTTGAAGGTGATTATATTAAAGTAGATCTTCAAAAGGTTATTGATGATATTGAAAGAATAAAAAAAGAAAATAAACCTTATCAGGTAAAAGAAAAAGAGCTTTTTGACTTAATTGAAATCAACGACACGGAAAGAAAAAACCATGCAATTTCTTTTATAATGTCATCTACTGATACTAATTTAGATACTGCATTTTCAAATACAAAATATATCTTAAATGAACTTCTAACGGTAGGTTTTTTTGACGCTGATATTACAAATTTTATTACCGATAGTTTTATTGATAAAACTTTGGGTAATCACAACAAAAAAAGCCAATACCCTTTAATAATCGGCTTAATTGAGCATAGCGTTATCCCTAATTTAATAATAGATGAGGACGCAACGGAAATCGCAAGGAAAAATGCAAGAAATGCAGTTAAACCATATATTGTAACCTATAAAAAAGGCGATAAAATTATCACAACGGGTGATAAAGTAACTCAACTTAAAAAAGATGCCCTAAAGCAATCGGGTTACAATGCTTTTGAATTAAATAAGGGCGGAGTGTTTGGAATATTTACCCTTGTTTGTTTGATAATGTATTCTCTTGTCTTGTATATTAAAAAGTATGAAAAGAAATACTATACACCCCGTTATATGCTCTATATTTCTCTATCTTCAATTATTTTAACCTATATTTGTATATTGGTTGCAAATTCTTCCCTGTCAAATTATATTATGCCTTTTGCGGCTTTCACAATGATACTTGCAATATTTACAAACCCCATACTTTCTTTTTTGGTTTCAATTTTAATGCTTGCAATTTTATCAGTTACTTTGTTTTTTGACTCACAATTGAACTATGTTTTTATTTGCGCAATTTTATCATCAAGCTATTTAATTTCAAAAATATCCTATTCAAAGCGTCTTGATATAATCAGGTGTGGTTTTCAAGTCGGCTGTGTTATGTTTTTAGCTATGTTTTTTGTGTCGTTTTTTGAAATTCAAACGGCAGCAATACCAAAGCTAATGCAAATGCAAGCTCAAAACCCGATTCTTGGAATATTAAACGGGCTGATATCTTCTGTTATAACAATGACTCTAATTCCTATTATTGAAAAACTCTGTAAAATTGTTTCTCCTTATGCTTTAATTGAGCTTGCAGACCAAAATCAGGAGTTATTGTCAAAGATGAGAAATTCTGCCCCGGGGACTTTTCATCATTCTCTTATGGTTGCAAACTTATGCGAAGCTGCGGCTTCCGCTATCGGAGCAGACTCAATACTGGCCAGAGTCGGCGCTTTTTATCATGACATAGGTAAATTACAGCGCCCATTGTTTTTTATAGAAAATCAATCTTATTTTGGAGTTGAAAACCCGCACACCACCCTTACTCCAAGACAAAGTAAGATGGTTATTACGCTTCACACCAAAGACGGGGTTGAAATGGCTAAAAAATACGGGCTTCCGCAGGTTATAATAGATTTTATTCAGCAGCACCACGGAGAAAGCCTTGCAGGTCATTTTTACAATAAAGCACTTGAACAGGAAGGTGCTCAAAACGTTACGGAAGAACAATTCCGCTACCCGGGACCAAAACCTCAAACAAAAGAAACAGCTATTTTAATGCTTGCTGATGCACTGGAGAGTGCCGTTCGTTCTCTAAAAAAACCATCAAGCGAAGAAATTGAAGGAATGGTGAATAAAATTTTCACGGAAAGACTAAACGATGGGCAATTATCCGACAGCCCCTTAACTTTGAAAGATATTAAAGTTATTGCAATGACTTTTAATAAGATTTTAAGAGGTATGCAGCATGACAGAATTAAATATCAAGAAAGAGTACAAAGCGAGCTTGAGGACAAAACAAAAATAAACATTCAAAACCCGCAGGATGAAGAATTTGAGAGAAAAATTCAAGAGCTGCAAGAAAAATCACACAAGAAAGATGAAAATGAAAAGTAGTTTTACATTAACAAAAATTGATGAGATAAATTTAAAAAAATATAATATTACTTTTAAAAATTATAAAATTCAAATTAAAAAAATGCTTGATGTTTTATTAAATTTGAATGAATTAAAAACAAGTAAAATTTTTAGAGGAGATATTAATAAAATTACTTTTGACGTTGCTTTTTGCCTTGATAATACAATTCATCAGATAAATAGGCAATATCGAAAAAAAGATAAAGCAACGGACGTTATAACTTTCAGCTTATTTTGTGATGATAAAAATGCAATAGTAATAAGAAAAAAAGCGGACTTAGGGCAGATTATAGTATCAATTGAAACGGCAGATAAGCAAAAGAAAGATAGTTTAGAAAAAGAAATTTTAACTCTGATTTGTCATGGAATTTTACACTTATTTGGATTTGACCATTTAACAAAAAAGGATTACGATTTTGTTAAAGGAATTCAAGATAAAGTTATAGAGGAATTATGAATAAATTTCGCTCAAGAAGCTTTCAAAGAAGTATGATGTTTGCGCTTAACGGGCTTAGGCTTGCTTTTCGCTCGCAAAGAAATTTTAGAAAACATCTTGTTATTGCGCTTTTAACTTTTGCAATTGCATTTTTTCTAAGAGTCAGCATAATAGAATTTTGTATAATTATATTTGCAAATATGTTTGTTTTAATTTGCGAAATGTTTAATTCCGTTATTGAATTTGTAATTGACGCTTATTATAAAAATAAATGGGCGAAGCTTGCAAAATTGTCAAAAGATATTGCAGCGGGTGCTGTATTATTATCGGCACTTACAAGCGCTATAATATCTCTTTTAATTTACGGAAGTAAAATTTATAAACTGTATTATTAAAATTATTGTAATAAATGTAGTTAAGGGGCAAGTATGGAAAAAATTATAGAAAAAACTTCGCAAAAAAATTCAGATAACCAAAAAGAAACGCTTAAAACTTTTGAAGCTTTAGCACCAAAATATTTTTTAGAAGGATATTCATGCTCTGAAGCAATTGCAAGAGCAGCTGTTGAGATTGGTTTAGCGCCTGAAAATTTTGTTTCAATTGCAACAAGCTTCTCAGGCGGTATGTCGTCAAGATGTTTATGCGGAGCAGTTGCAGGTTCTCAAATGGTTTTAGGGTTATTACACGGGAAATATGAAGATAATAGTGCAAGAGCCTTAGCTAAAACTTTTTATGAAAAATTTGTTGAACTTCATAAAGTCGCTTGTTGTAAGGTTTTAACAAAAGATTTTAAAGATTTCCACTCGCAAGAGCGAAAAAATCACTGTGTTGAAATGGTAAAAGATTGCGCTAAAATATTAGATGAAATGATTAGATGAAATGATTAAAAATTAAGATAATTCAATACATCTTTTATAAACGTTGTTTTTATTAACCTCAAATAAAGTTGAAATTATGGAAGCTATTTGCTTATCTTTAAGATTTAGCTTCTTTAATTTTTCAATGTTATAATCAAGATTAATTTCAACCCTGCCCGATTCCTTGAGCTCATCTTTTCTATCCTTATGAAGCATTATTACAATTTCACCTTTCAAGGGGTTAGTTTTATAATACTCAATTAAATTTGAAACACTATCCGTTTTAATTTCTTCAAATTTTTTTGTAAGCTCTCTTGCAAGGGCAATTTTTTTATTCGGGTTAATTTCTTTAATTATTTCAAGAGTTGAAAGGGCTCTTTTTGGGCTTTCATAAAAAATTAAATTTTCAAACCTGTTTTGTTTAACTGTGTCAATAATTTGATTTTTATTTCTTGAAATAAACCCGATAAATTTAAAATCCTCGTCTAATCTTGCTATAGAGGATAAAAGCGCAATTAAAGCGCAAGCGCCTACAATCGGAACAACTTCAAAACCTTCTTTTCTTGCTTTTTCAACCAAATACCCCCCAGGGTCCGATATTAAAGGAGTTCCTGCGTCTGATACGAGTGCAACAGGTTTTGAATTGTTTAAATATTCTAAAACAAGCTCTGTTTTTTTATTGTCTGAAAACTTATGATAACTTATTAATTTAGTATTTATTTGATATTTTTCAAGCAAAACGCTTGTTGTTCTGGTGTCTTCCGCAAAAATAACTTCAACTTGTTTTAAAATTTCAATTGCTCTAAGCGTTATATCGCTCAAGTTGCCGATTGGAGTTGCTACGATATAAAGAGCGGGTTTTATAGTGCTTTCCAAGTTGTAGCCTCTTTTGTATCATTAAGCTGAATTTTATATTCCAAGAGCTTATCTCTTATTTCATCCGACTTTTTCCAGTCTTTATTATCACGAGCCTGTTTTCTTTGTTTAATAATTTCACCAATTATATCTTTATAGCTGATATCCCTTGAAATATTAAATTCGCTATACAACGGCTCAACCAAAGCCCTAAGCTCATCATCGGTTAATTCTTTTTGAGAATATGAAAAATCAAACCCCAAGACTTCACCTAAATATTTTAAAGTAGAAGCAGATTTTTTTCTATCAACATTCTTTTTAATTTTATCAACAAGAGAAAATAAAACGGCAAGCGCTTTTGAGGTATTTAAGTCATCATCCATTGCGTTTTTAAATTCTTCAATTGCACTATTATCATACGTTTCGTTTGTTTCAATTCCCGCAATTGAATTAATAAGCCTTTTTGCTCCGTTTTTAGCAGAAGTTAGTGCAACATCATTAAATTCAACGGGCATTCTGTAATGATTTGTTAAAATAAACAATCTGATTGCGTTTGTATCATAATTCTTTAAAACATCATCAATTGTTAAAAAATTATTCAACGACTTAGACATTTTTTCTTTGTTTATTGTAACAAAACCGTTGTGCATCCAGTATTTTGCAAAAATACATCCGTTAGCGCACTCTGATTGCGCTCTTTCATTTTCATGGTGCGGAAAAGCAAGATCAGCTCCGCCTGCATGGATATCAATTGTGTTACCTAAATGTTTTTTATTCATTGCGGAGCATTCAATATGCCAACCCGGGCGCCCTTTTCCCCAAGGAGAGCTGAACCCGTGGAGTTCATCTTTTTTCCAAAGTGCAAAATCAAGCGGGCTTTCTTTTTTGTCGTTTGTTTCGACTCTTGCGCCGTTTAAAAGGTCATCTATCGGTTGAGAAGATAATTCACCGTATTTTTTATATTTTGCAACTCTAAAATAAACATCCCCGTCAATTGAATAAGCATAGCCTTCTTTTTCAAGCTTTTTTATCATTGAAATCATCTCAGCTATTGTTTTTGTAGCACGAGGCTCAATATCGGGTTTTAGAGTGTTTAAATTATTCATTGAATTAATAAAAGATTTATAATATTTATCCGTTATTACACTTGGCTCAACCCCTTGAGTGTCGGCTTTTTTTAGAATTTTATCATCAACATCGGTTACGTTTCTGCAATATGTAACATCATAATTCAAAAATTTAAGATATCTGTATAAAACATCCCAGGTGATATAGCACCTTGCATGACCTAAATGCGCATTATCATAAACCGTAGGCCCGCAAACGTACATTTTAACCTTGTTATCTTCAAGAGGTTTAAATTCTTCAATTTTATTCGATAAAGTATTATATATTTTTAGCATAATTCAATTTTACTATAAAAGTTTATATAGTAAAATAATTATGTTGATTAATTTAATTTAATTAAATAAAGCAAAAAGAGGTAAGACCAAAAAGAGGTAACTAAAAGGGGTAAGAAATATGAAAAATACCGTCGTAATAGGTGCGCAGTTTGGAGATGAAGGGAAAGCAAAAATAACCGATTTACTTGCTCAAAAAGCAGATTTTATAACACGCTTTCAAGGAGGTTCAAACGCAGGGCATACTGTTGTTGTTGACGGTAAAAAATATGCTTTTCACCTTATTCCGTCAGGAATTTTATACGATAATAAAATTTGTATGATAGGAGCAGGCTGTGTTATAAAACCTGATGACTTATATAATGAAATAGAAAATATTATCTCTCTCGGTGTTTCAAAAGAACATTTTAAAAAATGCCTTAAAATCTCTCCTCTAGCTCATATTACAATGAAATACCACACAGATATTGATGGATATAGCGAAAACGCTCTTAAAGAAAATAAAATCGGAACAACAAAAAAAGGGATAGGTCCGACATACTCCGATAAATACGCAAGAAGCGGAATAAGAGTTGAAGATTTGTTTGACCTTGATACACTAAATAAAAAGCTTGATATAATTTTAAATAAAAAAAATAAAGAGCTTGAATTTGTTTATAATCTTAAACCCTATACAAAAGAAGAAATAATTGAAGAATGCAAGCATTATAAGAATATACTTGAGCCTTACGTTGATTTTAACTGGCAGGAAAATTTAAGCTGTATAAAAGAAAATAAATCCGTTCTTTTTGAAGGCGCCCAAGGAATAATGCTTGATATCGACTATGGAACATATCCTTTTGTTACTTCTTCATCTCCGACATCGGGCGGTGCCGCAATCGGAGCTTCAATGGGAGCTCTTACAATAGAGCGTGCCGTTGGCGTTTTTAAAGCATATATGACAAGAGTAGGAGAAGGTGCTTTTATAACCGAATTAACGGACAAGACAGGAGAAAAATTGCGCCAAATCGGAGGTGAATTTGGTGTAACAACAGGAAGAGCAAGGCGTTGCGGATGGTTTGATGCAATAAGCGCCAGATATGCGGTATTAGTAGGTGGTTTAAGCGAAGTTGCCCTGACAAAACTTGATGTCTTAGATACTTTTGAAGAAATTAAAGTTGCAATTGCTTACAAAAACAAATTAACAGGTGAAATTACAAAAAATTATCCGACAAATGTTTTTACTCATCAAAACTTTGAACCCGTTTATGAAGTTCATAAAGGTTGGAATTGCGATATTTCAAAATGTAAAAGTTATGATGAATTGCCTCAAAATGCTAAAAGTTATCTAAAAAGGCTTGAAGAGCTCTTGGGAATAAGAATAACGATAATAAGCGTCGGAGCAGATAGAGAACAGACGATATTTGCTGAATAAATTTTTGTTGGTTAGGTTGTATTCTTGTTGTCGGTGTATGATTTAACTTCGGCGAAACTTGTTTTCATCTGTTGTTGCAGCGTATTAATTTAATATCAATAAAAGAAGATAACATTTTTCTAAATTTAGCAAAAATTACATACATTTATAGTTCATGTATGTAATTTTTGCTATGATTTAAAATTATTATCTTAAAACTAAACCCGTTATATTCTTTTCAAGTCCTGCTTTAATTTTACTAACTTCCGCTTGAATTTCATCATCGGTTAAAGTTTTATTATCATCCTGCAAAGTTAATCTGAAAGCAAGAGATTTTTTGCCTTCTTCAATTCCCCCTCCCTGATAAATGTCAAATACTTTTGATGATTTGAAAATATTTTTATCAGAGCATTTTTTAATAACCTTGTTAATTGTTTCAATTGTTGTATCGGAATCGACAACAAAGGCAATATCACGCTGTACAGCGCCGAACACCGGCAATTTTTTATACTTTGCAACACTTGGAGCGAGCGATAAAATAACGTCTTCTAAATTAATTTCAAATATATACAAAGGTTGATTAAATTTTAATTTGTCTGCTAAAATCGGATGTAATTTACCGATAAACCCGATTGCTTCTTTGTTTTTACCGAGTATTGATATTGTTGCACCTTGCGCAGGGTGAATATAGGGATAATTTTTTCTGTCATTTTCGCTAAATTCGCTGTAAATTATTCTTTTTGAAAGGTTTAATTTTTCAAAAAGTCCTTCAAGCACCCCTTTTAAGGTAAAGAAATTGTCTTGTTTTTTGTTGTATAAGTCGTTATTAACTTGCCCGAAAATGCATCCGCAAAGCTTTCTAAGCTCAATAACCCCTGAATTATCCTCTGTTGGTGCTTGTTTTTGCAGATATACTTTACCAATTTCATAAAGTCTAAAATTCTTTTGACCGTTGTCAAAATTGTTCTTTACAATATCAAGCATATTAGGGCTAAGCGCCTGTCTTAGAGTTGAAAAATCTTCACTGTGGGCATTTTTAACTTTGATGGCAACTTCATCAACAAGCGGATTTAAATATGTATTACATAAATTTTCCCCGACCAAAGAGCTTGTAATTGCTTCATCAAAGCCATAAGCAAGCATTGTTTGATTAATTAATTTAATTGTTTTAGTGTCAAAACTTATATCTGCACCTTGCGAGATGTTAGGTAACTCGGGTGCAGCCTTATCAAAACCGTCAATTCTTGAAACTTCTTCAATTAAATCTATTTCTCTTTCAACATCTTGGTATCTGTAGCTTGGAACTTTAAATTTTAGAGCGAGTTCATTTTTTGCAAGAAGCTCAAAGCCAAGATTTTCAAGTATTTCAATTTGTCTTGATTGCTCAATTTCATATCCTAAAATTCTTTTAATTTCAGAATTTCTTAAAGTAATTTCAATATCGGGAAGTTTATCCGAGCCTGTTTTTGAAACACCGCAAAATTCGGCATCGGCGTATTTTTCTAATAGCTCAATAGAGCGCTCCATAGCGGGAGCTATAAGCCCGATATCCACCCCTCTTTCATATCTGCTTGAAGCTTCTGAGCGATAACCAACACTGCGAGCTGATTTTCTGTTTGTATGAGGAGTAAAATAAGCTGCTTCAAGAGCAATATTTTTAGAATTTTCGTCAATTTCTGAATTTAAACCGCCAAAAACCCCGCCGATACAAACAGGTTTTTCTTTTGTTGCAATAACAACACTTTCGTTTTGGCTTAATTTTCTTTCAACTTCGTCAATTGTAACTATGCTTTCGTTTTCATTTGCATATCTTACGCAAAGATAATTGTTTAATTTGTCTAAATCAAAAGCATGCTGCGGTGTTCCAAACTCAAGCATGACATAATTTGTTATATCAACAATATTATTAATTGGGCGCATGCCTGCTGCCGTTACTCTTCTTTGAATAAAATCGGGAGATGGTTTAATTTTAAGATTTTTTAAAATTGCAACGCTGTAATATTTGCAAATTTCATTATCTTTTATTTCAACTTCAAAATCTGCTTTTTTATCTCTTAAAGTCGGGGTTTTAAATTTTAATTTTCTGTTAAATAATGCACTCAATTCTCTTGCAATTCCAATGACACTCATCTCATCACCTCTGTTTGCGGTAGGTGCTGTATGGAAGATGATTTCATCAGATAAATTCATTAATTTTTCAAGAGGCATATTAAGTTCAACATTATCATAAAGACGATTTAAGATTAATATTCCATCCTCTTGCTGTAAACCCGATAACCCAAGCTCATCTTGAGAACAAAGCATTCCTTGAGATTCAACCCCTCGAATAGTTGCGAATGTTAGCTCAAATTGCTCTCCTGTTTTTCTGTTCAGTACTTTTGAACCAACGGAAGCATAAGGAATAATTTGACCGATTTCAATATTTTGCGCTCCGCAAACAACCCTCTTTTCGCTTCCTCCGAGGTCTAAAGTAACAAGATGTAATTTATCGGCGTTTGGATGATTTTCAATTTTTATAATTTTTGCTGTTTTAATATTTTCAAAAGCAGGTTTTTTATACTCAATTTCTTCAACCTCTAAACCTGACATTGTTAAATTATGAGCAATGTCTTCGGGTGTAATACCTTCTAAATCAACATATTCATTTAACCATTCTATTGAAACCTGCATTTTTAATTCCTTAATTTAATCTTACTTTTAAATTATATTACAAAAAAATTAACTGTCATATTTATATTAAATTTTTTGCACTATGCGCTGTTTGCGTTTTGGTGTTGTGATAAATGCGTGTTTTGGGGTTAGTGGCAAGGGCGGGTGTTTCAAGTTGCGTCATTAACGAGGATGGAGGATGTTTTAAGCCGTAGGTGGACTAAAGGTAACCCATAACAATCTTGCTGAATGTGTACTCGTTTCAAGTGTAACGATAGACTAAAGCCTACCCTGCTTATAAT
>CANPYC010000054.1 GCA_947587615.1 Candidatus Gastranaerophilales bacterium
TTTAATCGAGAGTGTTTTTTATTTGCACTCGACGGGACAAGTCCCTTACTAACGTATTAACTGTCTGTAATCGTTTTTACCAACTCAACAGACAGTTGAATCCCGCTCCATAAAAAGCACTCTTTAATCGAGAGTGTTTTTTATTTGCACTCGACGGGACAAGTCCCTTACTAACGTATTAACTGTCTGTAATCGTTTTAACCAATTTTCATTTTAATTTTACGTCCGTTTTTGACATATTTGACTGTTATTATACTGATATAAAGAATAACAAATAAGGAGAAAACAAAATGAACAATTTTGAAAAAAGAAAGTTTTTAGACTATTTAGAAAAGTTATTACCCGTTATTGATACAGCAAATTATTCATTTGATAATGTTTTTGATTTTATGTTGAGCGAATTTAAAATTGACAGAAAACTTTTTTCTTATGACGAGGACGGGGTTTTGGACCTATCAACAAGTAAAAAAAGAAGTATGTTCAGAAGAAGTTTGAGAAAAGAAATAAAAAATTTAAAAGATAAAATTAAACCCAGAAACACTGTTTTAGAAAAACAACTTACGGTAATCAAAGAAATTTACAATCTTAACTATGAAGAGTATGAAATTATGATTTATCTAATATTGGGTGAAATTAACAATATGTTTAGAGAATTTTTTGATTGCATAAGAAATCAAACCCTTGTTACTTTTGCAAAAGAGTATCTGAATATGAGATATGGTAAAAAAGAGCGCACCATGAGCAATTTATATTTAAAAAACATCACAGATACAAGGCATGGGGAAAACGTAAATAAAAGTTTATTAAATATATTTGATAATCCAAACTGCAATACACCTGCGAAAATTACAAGCGCTCTTATCGGAAAAGCGGAAAAATCTTCCCTTAAAGAGCAAGATTTTTCATATCTTAAAAAAGAACAAAAAATTGTTGTAGATATTTTAACCAATGCGCTTAAACAAAAGAGAAAAGGTGTAAATATTCTTTTATACGGCGGTGTTGGAACGGGTAAAAGCGAATTTGCAAGACTGAGTGCAAATCTTGCTTCTATTCCTATGTACGGCGTAATTTCTCAATTGGATGATTTTAGCGAAGCAAGCAGAGAAAACAGACTTGTTGACCTTTATTCAAAACAACATATTCTGTCTCGTTGCGATAAGGCATGTATTCTTTTTGATGAAGGCGAAGATGTTATGAACAGAGGCTTTGGTTCTAACGGAAGTGCTTCAAAGGGCTATTTAAATACTATTCTTGAAACAACTTGCGTTCCGATTGTTTGGACAACAAATAACATATATGACGTCGATCCTGCATTTTTAAGAAGAATGACTTATGCAATTGAATTTGATAAGTTATCGGATGATACCAGATTAAATATTTGGAGCAGGGTTATTAAAAAGAATAAATTTAAAGTAAGCAGAAAAAAAATTGAGCAACTCAATAAAAACTATAATATTGCCCCTTCTATTATTACAAATGCAATTCAAACCACAAAAATGGTGAACGGTGATGAAAATGATTTTGAAGGTTTTATTGAAAACATTGCAAGAGTAGTAACAAAGAAGAAAAATATAAAAAATAAAAAAGAATTTGAAATGAATGAGTATGATGAAAACCTTGTCAATACCGATATTGATATTAAAAATCTTACTCAAAAAATTAAAGATTGCAAAAAACTAAACTTTTCTCTTTGTCTGTACGGCGAACCCGGAACGGGTAAAAGCCTTTATGCACGTTATTTGGCAAAGCAAATCGGCTGCAAGGAAGTAATTTTAAAAAAAGCAAGCGATTTGATAAGCAAATGGGTTGGTGAAACGGAGCAAAATATTGCAGAAGCTTTTGCACAGGCAAAAGCAAAGGAGGCGATGTTGATTTTTGATGAAGCTGACAGTTTCTTGCAAAATCGCTCAAATGCTTCGCATTCTTGGGAAGTAACACAGGTTAATGAAATGTTAACCTGGATGGAATCACATGAATATCCTTTTGTTTGCACTACAAACCTTTTGGATACATTGGATGAAGCAAGTTTAAGACGTTTCACTTTTAAAATTAAGTTTGATTTCTTGACTTGTGCTCAGGTGAATTTGGCAATTGAACACTTTTTTAATATAAAAGACGCAAATGTAAATATTAAAGGGCTCACTGCGGGGGATTTTTCAACAGTTAAAAAGAAATGTGATTTTCTTGGCATAAACAATCTTGATGAAATAGTTAATATGCTTCAACAAGAGGTTAAAGTAAAAAAATCTAAAGAATTAAAAAATTCAATTGGTTTTTAATTATAAAAATGCTAAACTTAAAAAAAAGGAGATATTGTTATGTTTGAAAATATAAACGACTTGTTAAAAAAATTAATGGAATTACTTAAAAATCCCAAAGAAAATATGCCCGCAGTTATAAGATTGTTAATAACTTTACCCGGGGCAAGAATAGACAGAGAGGAGTTTTTAAAAACGGAATTATCAAAATGCTGCGATGAACAGACGGTTCAAAAAGCAATTGAGTTCACCCCCCAAAAAGCAGGAGTTAAAGCTTCAGATATTGATAAAATTGCAAACAGCTGTATAAAATTTGAAACCGTTAAAGTAACGGCTATTTCGGCTGCTTCGGGTGTTCCGGGCGGATTTGCAATGTTTGCAACCGTTCCAGGGGATATTATTCAGTTTTATATACATGTGCTAAGAATTATACAAAAGCTTGCTTATTTATACGGTTGGTGTGAAATTAGCAAAAAAGAAGAAATTGATGATGCTACGGCAGTAAAAATACTGATTTTTATGGGTGTAATGTTTGGTATATCAAGTGCTGCCAAGTTGTTAAAAAGCTTTATTCCGGCAATGACAAAATCAGTTGCAGCAAAAATTTCTTCAAAAGCTTTGACACAAGGAACGATATATCCGATTGTTAAAAACGTTGCAGGTTCCGTTGGAGCTAAGATGTCCAAACAATTGTTCGGCAGAGGAGTATCAAAAATTGTACCGCTTGCAGGCGCTTTAATATCGGGTGGTTTAACATATTTTACGTTTATTAAATGCGCAAAAAGACTAAAATTACATTTTTCACTTCTGCCTTGTGCAAATCCTGACGATAATACAGAACTTGGAGATAATTAAAATGAAGGAAAATATTCTGCAATTAGATGAATGTATTGTTGATAGTTTGTTAAACAGCCTCGAAAATTATGTCTGGTGGAATAATCTTAAAAATGATAAAGATATTTATATTGACATCAGAAAAAACAATGAATTAAACGTTTACTATAACGGCGGAAGTATTCTTCGTATCGATAAAAATTTGCACAATATTGAAATAAATTATAAATTTTTACCCGTAAAATCCAAAGAAGATTATATTTCTTTAATTATTCAAGACGATAAAATTGAAATTCCGAAAGATTGCATAAATATAACCCTGAATAATCTTGACAAAAATACAATTAAATTAATAAAAGAAAAAATCAAACTTCATTATTGCAATGATTCCGAAAAAGGAATCCAAGCAAGATACGCTCTTTGTAAAGATGAAGAACAGGGAGTGTTTATAGATACAGAGTTTGAATATAAAAATGATAATTTAAGAATTGATTTAGTGTATTATCATTTTAACAATAATAAAATTTATTTTGTTGAATTAAAAACAAAAAATGACAACAGATTACGTGATAAAACAATTAACAAAGAAAATGAATTAAAAGAAGTTGTACAAAAAGAAGAGGAAGAAAAAATCGACACTCAGCTAAAAAAATACCATGAGTTTATTAAAAAGCATAAAAGCGATTTAGTAGAATATTATAAAAAAATAATTAAATTAAAATATAAGCATAATCTGCTTAAAAAGGATATAGATTTAAAACAAATTGATTTTATTGATATTGAAGAAAAACCGATTTTGCTAATCGGTGATGCTGATAGAGATTTTATTAAAAATTATGAAAAACATATCCGAGAATCAAAAACTTTGTTTTATAAAACCATAAAAGAAAATACTTCTTACAGGGTTTACAGAGGCTCGGGCTCAAATTATATCAACCTTGACAAATCGCAAATACAAAATATTTATTCATAATATTAAAAATATTTAAAAAGGTTAGTTTATTGTATAAAGCAAAATACGGATTAAAACAAACACAAAAATAAAAATAGAAATAGAAATAAAAATAAAAATAAAAAAGCACTACTTATTTTCTAATCACTTTTTAGGGTTTTATAAAATTCCACAACTTTTTCATCCGTCATAACTTTATCAGCACTAAAGTTGTGTAAGTATAATCCTTCCAGAGTTCTTATTCTGCTAAGAGCAACATACACTTGTCCTTTTTCAAAAATTCTTGAGCAGTCGACAACTAATTTATCTAAAGACATTCCTTGAGATTTATGAATTGTTATTCCCCAGGCTAATCTTAGAGGAAATTGTACTCTTTTAGCAATTAAAATTTCATTATGATAAAATTCAAAATCATGACGTTCTATTTTTTGAGTAATATTGTTATCAAATTTAATTAATATATAATCATCTTCAATTTTTAAAACATTGCCGCAAGAACCGTTTATAAGCCCTTTTTCAAAGTCCAGATTTACAAGAAGCATTACTCTTGCATTAATTTTTAGAGAAATATTTTTTTCGGCTCTGCAAAGAGTGTCTATTCTGTTTAAAATATTAATTTCTTTATCGTTTTTTGGGTTTTGCATAAAATTTTCGCCTTTGCAAATTCCATCAATTGCGCTAAGCTTATATTCTTTCGAGTTTATATTTTTAAATTTTAAATTGTTATATTCTTCCGCTTCCGAGTTGGTCGCAAAAATATGCAAAATATCATCCAAATCCTCGCTTTTTTTGCATTCTCTTTTTTTAAAAAGTTCAATATCTTCATTGTTTAATTTGTTTATTCGCATGTGTGAGAGTGCGTCTATTAGGGCTTGTTCGTTTTGTCTGTAATTTTTTGTCAGCTGAATTGTATAAAAATTAAAATCGTTCCATAATTTTGATTCAAAGCAATATTTAATTTCAGCTTGATTTTTGGTTTTAACGGGAGGAAGTTGGAAAAAATCTCCTATAAAAATTACCTGCATGCCTCCAAATGGCTTTAGGTTATCTCTTACGATTTTTAAAACGCTATCTATGTATTCAAAAGTATCAATACTAAGCATTGAAACTTCGTCAAGGGCAAGAATTTGACATTTTTTTATTTGTTTTTCAAGCGTTCGATTGGATAAGATTTTATCAACCGTCATTTTAATTGGTCTGTTACATAAACCCACACCGCAAAAAGAATGAATTGTCTGACCTTTAACATTAACCGCAGCAATTCCCGTTGTACTTGTAAGGACAAGATTTTTTATTTTTTCTTTTAATTTATTTAAGATATAGCTTTTTCCGCTGCCTGCATGCCCTGTTATAAAGATATTTCTGCCTTGGTTTATAAGATTTAAGATTTTTATAACATTTTCATCATCTGAAGAATTTTCTTTGTTGTTTTTTTGAATATCATTTTTTTTATTTATTATTTTTTCAATTTCATCTTTATATTGAGGATTGATACAAAGAATTGGTCTTGCGAAATTTATTTTTTTAATTATTAATAACTTCTCTTTAAGAAGTTTATCGATTTCATTGTTTATAAATTTTAGAGTATGGTTTTTTAATATGCCAAAGTAGGAAGAATTCACCGAATCGGAGTTATAATCGTTATCTTTTACGCTTTGACTTCCTTTTAGAATTTTAGATACCCCGCTTTTACCGTATTGATTATCAAATTCTTTTATGTAGGATAAAATTATTTTTTTAACTTCTAAATTAGTCAGATGACCCTTTTCTTCCTTATTTTCTTCTTTTCTTTCTTCTTCTTTTTCTTCTTTGTTTTCTTTCGACTTAGGGTTTTGGTTAAAATCCGAATTTTTTTCAAGATTTAAAGTATCAATATTTAGCTGGTCTGAATTATACATTTCATAATTAGCAACTTCATTTGAAGCAATAATTCTTGAGAATTTTATCGGGCTTGAAGTTTTTTTAATATCTTCATCTTTAAGAAATCTTGAAGATTGCCAAATTGAACTTTTGAAATTGTTTTTTATTTTAAAACATTCTAAAATACATTGCGTAATTGCGCTTGGGTAAATTTGCCCGCCGATTTTTTTATGAGCAGCTTTAATTAAAGGTAAGAGTTCTTGAGAAATTTCAAGAATTACTTGATATTCAACATTCTTTGACAGTAAGAAATCTAAAAGTTTATCGGGGTTGTTAAAATCTAAAACCATTGCTTTATAACATTTTAATACAGTATTTTTAATTTTAGCATGATATGTATTTTGAAGCTACTAAATGTGTAGAAAAATAAAGAAAAAATTTTATTATACTTTTAAATAATCCTGTTGTCTAATTGTTAAAAGTGCTAATAAATTGTTATATATAATTAATCTTTTTCATACTTCCAGCTATTCTTAATTCCAGACAGTTTGGGGCTTCAAGCCCCTTTTTTTTATTCCGATATTTCAATGTCGCTAATTGCTTTATTTGAGTATACTACATAGCAATTAGCACCAAGGCTCATTTCATATCCCAATTCCAGCATGATGTTTCTTACATGTTCATTTACTATATGGTCGAGAAATGATGCTTCAATAAGCTCTGTCGGATAGCCGTTTGATTTTAAACCCGTAAATTCTTTTAATTTATTCACTACTTCATTTGTTCTTACTTGGGAATAACTTGAATTTTCGGGTATGGCGCAGTATCCTCTGCACCTTGCGGATAGAATTACGGGATTGTATTTTCTGGCTTCGGAAGCTGAACTTGCAAAATAGAACCCGGGACCATGTTCAACCCGCTTAATATAATTTGGATTAAAACCGTTTGCGATAATTTTTCGAGCCTCTTCTTTTGTGGCTGTTGAGTGGTATAGGGTTGTATCAACAGGTCTTTTTTGAGCCATAATTTTTTTAACTCTGTCTTTAATTGTAGTTTGAGATTTTGTTCCATCTTGCAATTCAAAAGTAAAGACTTGAGTATCTAAAAATTTTTTAATGTCGGGTCTTAAACACCCTTTTTTATCAAAGAAAGTTTCTTCTAAATTTTTTCTGTATTCTTTTTGCAGCCTTTGAGCTACATGCGGTGCTGTTTCCATAGGCATATAATCATACTGTTTCGGGTTTGGTAAATTGGATATGCGACTTTTAGATTGAGTGTTTGAGCTGTTTTTTTTATACAAATTCCCCGTGTTTAAACGATAAGTGCCGACAACATTACAGATTTTCATACTTTTCCTTTAAAATTACCTAACCTAACAACTTGTATTATAATAAAAATACAAAATCAGTTTTTTTGCTTGGAATTTAATAAAACTTAATATAAATGTATGATAAAAATTACTAAAATTAAATCAAGAGATAATAAGTCGTTAGATATTCTTTGTGATATCACGAAAACAATTTGGGAAGAGTATTTTTTGAAATTTATCCCTAAAAAAGAAATTGATAAAATGACACATTTTCTTCAAAGAGATATATTAAAGGCTGAAATACATTCTGACGGCTGTAACTATTATTTGATAACAAATGATGAAGAAACAATCGGCTATTTTGAATTACATCAAAAAGAAGATTATATGGCGCTTACTCAAATCTATATACTAAAAGAATACAGATATAAAGGATTTGGAAGACAAATTTTTGAATTTATAAAAGATATTGTTTTAAAAAGCGATATTCGGATAATTAAAACTTATCCGAATAAGTCGGATTTAGAATTGACACAGTATTTTAGAAACTTAGGTTTTGAAGGCAGTGAAGAAATTTATATTTATGTAGGTCAGGATATATATTTTGAAACTACCGAGCTTGAATATAAATTATAAGCTAAAGCTATTGATGTTTATAAGCAATCAATTCAACTTCAACCTTAGCACCCTTGGGGAGTTTTGCTTCAACGCAAGAGCGGGCGGGGCTTGAAGTAAAATATTTTGCATAAATTTCATTAAATTTTGAAAAATTATTCATATCATCTAAAAAGCAAGTTGTTTTAACAACATCATCAAAAGTAAAATCTGCTTCTTTTAAAACTTGTTCAATGTTTTTCATAACCTGCTTTGTCTGCTCTTCAACAGAGCCGTCTATAAAAGTATCGCTGTTAGGGTTAATTGCAATTTGACCCGAGCAAAAAAGATAATCACCCGCTAAAATTGCTTGGGAATACGGGCCAACGGGCTTTGGAGCGTTAGAAGTATATATTTTTTTCATAATTAATCCTTTTATTGTTTTGTAGATAGAATATTATAACCTTTTTCAATTAATGCGTTTTTGATTGTTTCAAAATGTTCAAAATTTCTTGTTTCCATTGAAATTTTTAAATAGCAGTCGTTAATATCTGTCCCTTCTCCACCTTGGTTGTGGCGAACACGAATTACGTTTGCGCCGTATTGAGCAATAATTGTTGAAACATCTCTCAACTGCCCCGGTTTATCCAATAGTTCAATAGTCATATTGCACAATCTGCCTGTTTTTAATAAAGCCCTGTTAATTACACGAGAGAGAATGTTAACATCAATATTTCCGCCTGAAACAAGACAGACAATATTTTTATTTTGAAGAGGAATTTTATTAAACATACAAGCAGCAACAGAAAGCGCCCCTGCACCTTCTGACACCAGTTTTTGTTTTTCCATCAGAGCTAAAACAGCGCTTGCAATTTCATCTTCCGTTACTGTTACAATTTCATCGACATATTTTTCACAGAAGTTGTAAGTAAGCTCTCCGGGCAGTTTTACCGCAGTACCATCTGCAAAAGTGTTGACGTGAGCTAATTCCGTTCTTTGATGAACTTTAATTGATTCAAACATTGAATCGGCACCCGCTGCTTGAACACCATAAACCTTGCAATCAGGTTTAATTTGTTTAATTACCGCTGCAACGCCTGAAATTAAACCACCGCCCCCAATTGGTACAACAACAGCATCAATGTTATCTAATTGTTCTAAAATTTCAAGAGCAATTGTGCCTTGCCCTGCTATAACGTCAATATCATCAAAAGGATGGATAAAAACACCGTCCGTTTCTTTTTGAAACTTTACTGCTTCTTGATAAGCGTCGTCATATACACCGTCTATCAGCCTGATATCTGCCCCGTAAGACCTTGTTGCTTCAACTTTGGATATCGGAGCGGTTGCAGGGATAAAAATTGTTGCTTTTATGTTATTTTCCCGACTTGCGAGCGCTACACCCTGTGCATGATTGCCCGCAGAGCAAGCAATAACACCCTTTTGCTTTTGTTCGGGTGAGAGTTTTGAAATTTTATAGTAAGCTCCTCTTAACTTAAAAGAGCCTGTTAATTGCAGATTTTCCGATTTTAGATAGATGTTATTAGTATCGCTTAAATATTTGCAATGTATTAACACGGTTTTTCTTGCGATTTTTGATAACACCTTTTTAGCGTCATAAACGGTACTTAAAGATAAAAGCTCCATTATATCCCCTTTTGAATTATTTTAGTAAAATGATAGCAAAAAATTAAAAAATAAAAAAGAAAAAGTTTAAATAAAATTAAAAAAAGTACGATATTTTTTTAAAGGCTGTTGAAAACTAAAAAATTGTGGTATAATAAAAACAGACGGGGGCAGTTGCCAAGCTGCCACATCTCGTTTAGAAGGTCAAAGGCACTTAACGATTTTGTTGGGTGCCTTTTATTATGTATAAAATCAAAAGAATTAACAATAAACTCAGATTGAATTCACTCATAATTCATCCCCCTTTCCTTGTAACTATCGACCAAAGGTCAAAGTAAATGTGTTGTGTCGAAGTTTAAAAGAAAACGAGAAACCCGCCTGTTTTGTTTATATTTGTTTTAAGTTTTAATGTTCAGATATTAATATTCTATAATAAAATAAAAGTATGAAAATAAAAATCCATAGGGCGAGCTTCAGTCCACCATTTTATAATGGTAACCCATAACAATCTTGCTGAATGTGTACTCGTTTCAAGTGTAACGATAGACTAAAGCCTACCCTGCTTATAAT
>CANPYC010000055.1 GCA_947587615.1 Candidatus Gastranaerophilales bacterium
TCAGCATGTTCAAGTACAACAGGAGCTTGTACTTCATGTCCTTCAGGATATTACATGAGCGGTAGTTATTGCTACTCATGTCCTTCAGGCAGCTATTGTCCCGGTGGTACATCAGGCTCTACAAGTTGCAGCTCTTCTCCTTATGGTAATTGCTCAGCATGTTCAAGTACAACAGGAGCTTGTACTTCATGTTCTCGAGGATATTACTTAAGCAATAGTAAATGTATATCATGTCCTGCGGGTAAAAAATGCCCCGGTGGTACAAGTTGGTATGAGAATTGCCCTTCAGGTCAGGTATGTAGTGGTGGGCTTGCTTCAAGCTGCGGAAGCACTCAATATGTCGAAAATAATACCTGTTATAACTGTCCTAACGGATATGTATGTAGAAACGGTGTTAAATCATCCTGCCCTTCAGGTCAAGTATGCAGCGGAGGAAGCTCATCTTCTTGCGGTCCCGGACAATATATACAGAATAATACATGTAAAAATTGTGCGACCGGCTGTGCAACATGTTCAGATGGAAATACCTGCAATTCTTGTAAAAGTGGCTACGGTTTGTATCAAAATAAATGCAGACAATTATATGGTATTACGCATGTTAAAAATATTCCTTCGGGATTGGGTATAACAACCTGTACTCGAACGGTTGACTGTGACTGCGGTAACTCGTTCACGGATAAACCTTGCTGTTGGTATGTCGATGGTAGAATGGTTTGTACATACAGAGCCGCAGAATTAATCTGTACAAATTTGCGAAAATATATACCAAATAACAGTTCCGATATAAGTAACTGGAAGAAATATTATGATGCCGATCAATATTTCAGAAATACACTCGAATTATGCTCTAGATTAGACTGTCAAAGATATGATTGCCAGAAAAAGGGGATTAGTATGAAAAATTGTAATGTGAATGCTATTTGGACAAGCGGAGTAGGCTTCCAAACTTCAACGGGTAGTTTTGTAAGCAATTGGCATTGGGACGATAAATGGTCTGCAGATAGGAATGCATATTTGAGAATTGATACGGCTCAAGTATATTGTGTCGACAGTTCTTTCGGACTCAGATAATGTTCTTCATTAACATCAGCCTATAAATAATTTTTCATGTTATTTATGTGTTTTCAGAGGGGGTAATACCCCCTCTTTTTATTTAAAAATTTATCTACAAAAAATTAAAGAGAAATATCCTCTAAGAAATTAATTTTATAATCATTCTCGTTTTTTAAGACAATTCCCACAGCGTCGATTTGGATTTTATCATATTTTTTTGTTGAATTTTGAAGATAATAATTAGCACACTTATAAATCGATTTTAATTTATTAGGGCTTATTGCTTCAAGGGGGTTTCCGAAAAATTCCTGCGTTCTTGTTTTAACTTCAACAAAATGCAGTGAATTTTTCTTTGCTGCAATTATGTCAATTTCAGCCAACTTTGAGTATCTGAAATTCATTTCAAGAATTTCAAAACCGTTATTTATTAAGAAATTTTTTGCTATTTGCTCTCCCGCTTTACCAATTGTTTTATTTGTCATAGAATAATTTTAAGATAAATATTTTGTGGAGTAAAATTTAATGGAATTGCTTAAAAAGACAGCCGTTGAACAACATAAAGCGCTTGTTAATAAAGAGGTTAGTGCACTTGAGCTTACAAAAGCTTCAATCGAGCGCATAGAAAAACTTGATAAAACCTTAGGTGCATTTAACTCTACAACTTTTGAAAGCGCAATTGAAACAGCTAAAAAAGTTGACCAAAAAATTGCAAAAGGTGAAACAATACCAATATTGGCGGGTATTCCGACAGCTCTTAAAGACAACATGAATTTTATAGGTTCAAAAACAACATGCTCGTCAAAAATTTTAGAAAATTTTGTTTCTCCTTATGATGCAACGGTTACAAAAAAATTAAAAGAAAACCTTGTTCCGATTTTAGGAAAAGCAAATTTAGACGAGTTTGCAATGGGTTCAAGTAACGAAAACTCTGCTTTTAAAATTGTAAGAAATCCTTATAATTTAAATAAAGTCCCCGGCGGCTCTTCGGGTGGTTCGGCTTGCAGCGTTTCATCCTGCGAAGTGACACTCTCTTTAGGTTCCGACACTGGAGGTTCTATCAGGCTTCCCGCTTCATTCTGTGGAATTGCGGGTTTTAAACCGACATACGGCAGAGTTTCAAGATATGGTCTTGTTGCTTTTGCTTCTTCTCTGGATCAAATCGGGCCCTTTGGAAGATGTATAGAAGATATTACATATCTTTATGAAACGATTGCAGGCTATGACGAAAAAGATTCAACATCTTTAAAACTCGAAGTAGGTAATATTTCCTCCAATTTAAAAAGAGACATTAAAGGTTTAAAAATCGGTGTAATTAAAGAACTGATGGCACAAGGCGTTGATGATGACGTTAAAGCGTCGGTTGAGAATGCAATAAAAACCTATGAAAAATTGGGCGCTAAAATTAAAGAAATATCCCTGCCTTTGTTAGAGCACTCAATTGGTGTATATTATATCGTTGCAACAGCTGAAGCAAGCTCAAATCTAGCTCGTTTTGACGGGGTTAAATATGGTTTTAGAGCGCAAAACTGTGAAAATCTTTTGGATATGTACTGTAAAACCCGTGCTCAAGGCTTCGGCCCCGAAGTTAAAAGAAGAATAATGCTCGGTACTTATGCGCTTTCAAGCGGATATTATGACGCATATTACAAAAAAGCGCAGCAATTAAGAAGATTGATAGCCGATGACTTTAAAAAAGCTTTTGAAGATGTTGATATTTTGGTATCTCCAACTTGCCCCAACACTGCTTTTGATTTAAATTCAAGAGCTGATAATCCGCTTGCTATGTATCTTACCGATATTGCAACAATATCTTCAAATTTAGTCGGTGCGCCTGCGCTATCTATGCCAATCGGTTTTGACAAGGACAAAATGCCTGTTGGCTTGCAGATAATTGCAAAAAATCTTGATGAATTAACCTTGCTGCAAAGTGCTTATGCTCTTGAGCGTGAATTAGGCGTCAACACTGAAAGACCTAATATATAAACTGTATATAATCCTTATGTAGCAAGTATTTACAGTGCTAAGATATGTAAAAATTCCCTTCAATGTTAGACAATTTTCATTTAGGGAATTTTTTTATTAAAGTAAGGAGAGTATTAAAAATGATAAAAACAGTAGACAACTTTAGAATCACGGTTAAAAGTTACTTTGATTCAATTAGGGGATTTATTAATTATTCAATTTTAGCCTTACTTTTAGGTAGCTTAATCTATTTTCTTTATTGGAGCGTTTTTTCAACAGATGAATTTATGTTTCAACAATCAAGAATGTATTTTGACCCGTTGGCGGAATTTATTTGGCCAAGTTTAATTGGAACAATGGAAATTTATGCAAAAACAAGTTTAACCTTATTCTTTTCCGTTATACCTTTAGTTTTTTGTTATAGCATTTGTGACAGCATTGAAGAAACGCTTGTAGTTGCTTATAATAAAAAGCTTGAACGTGAACATATTAAAATGTTGAAAAATATGGAAAAAGAAGAACAAAGACAATATGATATTATTCAAGAATATTCTATCTGCCTTTCAATTGACTATGAAAGCGAAGCTGAATTAAGCAAGAAAACAAAACAAGAGTATAATAAAATGCTCTTTGACAGAATTAAAAATGTTATCAAATTACTTGATAAATCGGCAAAGCTTAATTTGAGTGAAGTCTTGATTGTTACATCAGACAAATTTGAAAAATATGACCTTGTAAATGACGCAATATTAAGTGTATTAACAAGAGAGCAAAAAACGCTTCAAGCAAAATATAAAATTAACATAATTCCAAGTATGACAACTGACGCTTATACAACGCAGGATGTAAAATTGGAAGATGTAGTAAATACTCATAGAGCAATTCAAAGCTTCAACTTTAAAAATCGAGCTTGCTCAACGGCGTTGTTTTCTAAAAAGTATAAACATCTAAATCAGGAAAAATATGCCGGAGTTCCGATTGGTGAATATGCGTACTTTAAAAATAACGAAAGACACCCTTCAACATACGAGTTGAATATAATATACAAAGATTTGTCACAAAAAATAGCAGCTTAGCTGCTATTTTTTTATTTTTATTTTTGTTTTATGTATTGCGTTAGTTTGAGCGCAATTGCTTTACATCTTTGTTCGTCAATAACTGCGTTTCTCATACTTTCAAGCATTTTATCCGTTTTTGAAACGGGTGCATTATTGGAATTATTTGAAAAATTATTATTCATAAATTATAAAACGGCATAATTTTTTAAAACTTGAATTATTTGTTTTTAGTAAAGAAATCCATAATCCTATCAACAAGACCGACATAATTTTCTTCTTTTTTATCAATTGTTTTTCCGTATTCTTCCGCTTTTTTAAAGTTTCCTTGAGAATAGTAAAATTCTGCCAAGATTTCTTTTGCGGTTTCGTCTTGGTCGATGTCATAAACTTTTTGCCAGTATTCGATTGCAACAAATCTTTCTTTGTTGTGTTGGTATAAGTTCGCAAGTTCAATTAAAACGGTTTTATCTTTTTGATTTTTTTGATAAGCATTGTCAAATTCAACAATGGCATCATCAAACTTTCCTTGAAGCTTATAACAAAAACCCCAGTTTGTATGAGCATTGAATTCATCGTTTAATTCTTCAAAAATCAGCGCTTTCATCTGAAAAGATACCGGGTCAGGGCCGCTTAGTTTAACGTATTCTTCAATTTCTTTAAGTGCTTCATTAAATTTTTTTGTATTGTATAAATACTGCGCTTTTAAGACATAATAATTTCTTTTTTGAATATCGTTAATTTTCTTAGGGTCAAATTTGTCTAATATTTCTTTAGCTTTTTCGTTTTGTTCATCCTGAAGCAAAATCTTTGTTCTTAAAAAATCATCTTCAACAACTTCAAGAGCAGATTTATAGTCGTTTGCGCTAAAGTAAATTTGAGCGAGCATATTTTTCAAATTAACATCTGACGGGAATTGCTCTATTCCTTTTTTTGCAATAGAAACTGCGCTATCTATGCTTTGTTCTCTCATGTATAAATCTGCAAGTTCAAAATATACATCAAGCTCTTTTGAACTTATCTCAAGCAGTTTTAAAAATTCATCAATTGCTTTAAGGTTTTTATTATCAACCCGATATAGTCTTGCTAATTTTCTTCTTGCTTCGATATTATCTAAATTCAATTCAAGCGCTTTTTTTGTGTCGTTTATTGCATATTCAAGCTTGCCTTGTGCAATGTTAACATTAGCCCTTGCTAAATAATAGTGAAACTTATCATCCTTTTCAAGATAGATATCCATAACGCAAGAAAGCGCCACTTCATCCGCAGGGTTTAATTTTATAATGTCTTCATAAATTTTAAGTGCATTATCAAGATTTTTTGCCTCGTATTCCTGAGCTGCGCTTTGATGTAAATTTTCTAATTCGCTCATGAGATATTCCTTTTTTGTTTATCTTATCATGAAATAATATCAATATAAATACATATATTTAACTTAGTTTATTGGGATAAATCTTTTATAATTTCATCCTCGTTTTGAATAAGTTTAATATCTTTATTGGTTTTAAAGTATGTTAGCTGTCTTTTTGCAAAATTTCTTGTGTGCTGTTTAATTTTTTCCTCTGCTTCTTTAAAACTTGTGTATAAGCCTTCTTCAAGCTCAAAAAATTCCTTATAGCCGATTGTATTAAAAAGAACGGATGATTGAGGATAGTTTTTTTTGTTTTTTTGCCATTCTTCAAAAAGCCCCTGTTTAATCATTTCATCAACTCTTAAATTAATTCTTTCATACAAATTTTCTCTTGAAATATTCGGCATATACCAATTTGCGCTGTAAGCTTCATTATCTTCTCTTTTATAAGAACTTATCGGCATATTTAAATATTTACACATTTCAATTGAGCGGATAATTTTATCTTTATTATTCGGGTGAATTTCGAGCGCTCTTTTTGGGTCTAAATTATTTAGTATTTCCCAAAGTTCAAGATTTGTATTATTTTCAAGTTCTTTTCTTAATTCTTTGTTGGGGCTTATCGGAGGAAGCATTTTTTTATCAAGCAGTGATTTAATATAAAACCAGCTCCCGCCTGATATTATAATATTTTTATCCGTATTATTTATAATATTTTTTGCTAAATTGACAAAATCACCTGCGCTAAACTCTTGATTAGGGCTTAATATATCAATCAGATGATGTTTAATACCTTCTCTTTCGGCTTCGGTTGGTTTTGCGCTCACGATGTCAAAATCTTTATAGATTATTCTTGAATCTGCGCAAATAATTTGTGCATTAATTTTCTTTGCCAGGGTAATCGACAGCTTTGTTTTCCCACTCGCCGTAGCACCCGTTATTATAACAAGCTTCTTTTTTGTATTTTTGTTCATAATAATTAAATATTAGCATAACGGCATAAGAGATGAAATAAATATAAATAAACAGGAGTAAAATTCTTATAATTTCATTATTTACAAAAATTGTTCCGAGAATACTTAAAAGTAATAAAAATGAATTAATCAAAACAAATATTCCAAGTGATTTTAAAAAGTGTTTGAATACAAAACAAATGCAATCAAACATTGCAACAAAAGGTTTTAAAAACATATTGCTTTTGTCGTTGAATACAATTGCGCAAGAATAATACATAAATAAAAAGTTAAATAAACAACAGCCGGCAAAAAGACTGATTTGCCAAGTTGAGATTATAACTTGTTTATCCATGGGGAGATTTTTAAAATATTCTATTATTGCGGCTTCATTTTGAGGCAGTGTTGCCATATCTCTAAAGACAAAATCAAGACTTCCTACAAATTTATGAGCAATAAAACCAAAAAGAATAAAAAATAAAAACATAAAAATAAGATATATGCAAAAACCCAAAGAAACGGGAATAATATTTTTCCCAACACCTTCAAAGAAAATTAAGGCATAATTTTTTTCTCTGATTTTTTCAATGTCGCATGATTCTCTTAAAATTTGAAACCAACCCGACAAAAAAGAAACAAATAAAGCCAATGCGCAAATTGACAAGATTAAATATAGCGACTTCATTTGCGTACTTGCGATAAATACTGTAAGAATGTTTGTAAGTATTAAAAATATTACAAATGTAAAAGTAATTGACGGGTTATTAATAACTGCGTCAAGCGTTTTGTTTAAAATTCCTGATTTCACTTTTTATTCCTCTATTGCTTTTTGATTTGCAATTTTATTATTATAATCTATTATTAGTATATTATTTAGCTGTAAAAATACAAGGTAAGAAATGTTAAGATTTTCAAAAAAACATAACTACTCGGGTGTTATGATTTGTGTTGAAGGAATTGACGGTTCGGGTAAGACAACTCAAATTGAACTTTTGGATAATTGGCTAAAATCAAAAGGGGTTGATGTTATTCTAACGCAGTGGAATTCTTCGGAGCTGATTTCAAATACAACCAAAAAAGCAAAAAAGAAAAATCTTTTATCCGGAAGAACATTCTCTCTTTTGCATGCCGTTGATTTTGCAGACAGATTAGAGCGAACAATCAAACCCGCCCTCAAAGCAGGTTTTGTTGTTTTAGCCGACAGATACGTATATACCGCTTTTGCTCGTGACGTTGCAAGAGAAGTTGATGCGCTTTGGGTTAGAAATATGTATAGTTTTGCTATTAAACCCGATATGACTTTTTATTTTGATGTCAGCCCTAAAGATAGCTTAGAGCGAATTTGCGCAAATCGAAAACCAAAGTTTTATGAGGCAGGGATGGATATGAAGCTTTCTAATAACCCTTATAAAAGTTATGTAATTTTTCAAACAAGAATACTTGAAGAGTATAGAAAAATGGTTGATGAGTTTGGTTTAATTAAAATTGACGCAATGGAGAGTATACGCTCAAAACAAAAATTTATCAGAGAAAAAGTAGAAGAACTTTTAGTTGAAAATAAGATTTTATAAGGATAAAAATGTATAAAAAACAACATGGCTATGATGGCTTATTAATAGTAATCGAAGGTACGGATGGCTCGGGTAAATCAACTCAGGTTAATTTGTTATCTCAATATATTAAAGAACAATGCTTCGGTTGCACCGTTTCACAGTGGAAAACTTCAAGGTTGATTTCAGGAGTTATTAACGAGGCTAAAGAAAGGAATATGCTAAATACTACAACTTTTTCACTACTTTATGCAGCAGATTACACAGACAGACTTGAAAATGAAATAATCCCCGCACTTAAGGCAGGTTTTGTCGTATTGATGGATAGATATATTTATACTGCTTATGTTCGTGACAGTGTTCGAGGGCATGATATTAAATGGGTTAAAAATCTTTATAGTTTTGCTCCAACTCCCGATTTGGTTTTTTATCTTAACACACCTCCCGATGTTTTAATTAAAAGGCTTTTGGCTAAAGATGGTGCGCTTGATTATTTTGAATCAGGCAGAGACATAGGACTATCCTCCGATATTTATAAAAGTTTTGAAATTTATCAGAAAAGATGTTTGGATGAATATAAAAAACTTGAAAAAGAATATAATTTCATTGAGCTTGACGGAACAAAACCCAAAGAAGAAATTCATTTTTTAATAAGAGAAAAAGTTTGTGAAATTTTAAATGAAGATGTTGTAAAATAGCTTTTAGTTATTTTTAACTTATTATAAACATCCTGCTGTTATTCTATTTAAATTGTTTAAATCAGGTGCCGTAAATTTGGCACCTGAAAGCCGAACAATATTTAATACCTGTTCGGGTAAACTCCTATACAGTGTTCCATCTTTGTGTATTGCAACAACCTTAACGGTTGCGCTAATATACAATTTTTTTGTATCCGCATTAATTATTCTTTGATTGAATGTCATTGAAACTTTGTTATATTCAGATATTTCCGTTTCGATAATAATTTCATCATCAAGTCTTGCGGATTGTTTATATTTTATATCTAATTGTGCAACAGGCATAACGATATCCATATTTTCAAGCTCGGACAATTTAACGCCCGTTTTCTCGCAGACGAAAACCCTGCCCATTTCAAGCCATCTTAGATAAGTGCCATGCCATACTACCCCGTAGGCATCAGTGTCACAATAGAAAACTTTTTGTTTAAAAGCATGTTCCATATACCTATTTTAGCACAAACATAACCTGATAAAAGCTTTAAAAACATATTTGACCTTTTTAATTTTATGATAATATTTATTTATGTACGAAGTTAAAGTTGAAACAAGTTTTTCCTCCGCTCATCATTTACTTAACTACAAAGGTAAATGCGAAAATATGCACGGACATAACTGGAAAACGGAAATTACCGCAAGAGGCGAAAATCTTGACAGGTCAAATATCTTAAT
>CANPYC010000056.1 GCA_947587615.1 Candidatus Gastranaerophilales bacterium
GTTGTTTCACCTTTAATTGTTGATTTTTCTTTTTCCCATTGAGTTTTAAGGACGTCAATTTTAGAGTTGATATCATCCAACATAGCTTGAACTTTTTTAATTTTTTCTTCGTCGTTATCATCTTTCAATGATTGCAGCTCAATTTGCAGTTGTAACTTTTGACGCTCAAGCATATCAAGTTCTTCAGGCATTGAATCAATTTCAATTCTGACGGCACTTGACGCTTCATCAACAAGGTCAATTGCTTTATCGGGTAAGAACCTGTCTGTTATGTATCTATCGGATAATTTTGCCGCTGCAACAAGGGCAGAATCCTTAATTCTTATCCCATGGTGAACTTCATATTTATCTTTTAAACCTCTTAAAATTGAAATTGTATCATCAACAGTCGGTTCATCAACCAAAATCGGCTGAAAACGGCGCTCAAGAGCAGGGTCTTTTTCAATATATTTTCGATATTCATTTATTGTTGTAGCGCCTAAAGTCCTCATAGCGCCACGAGCAAGGATTGGTTTTAATAAATTCCCTGCGTCCGCTGTTCCTTCAGCACCTCCTGCACCAACAACAGTATGCAGTTCATCAATGAACATAATAATTTCACCTTCGGACTTTTCAACTTCTTTTAAAACTTTTTTTAGTCTTTCTTCAAATTCACCTCTAAACTTAGCCCCTGCAATTAATGCACCCATATCAAGAGATATTAAAGTTGTATCTTTAAGGGTTTCAGGGACATCTCCTCTTATTATTCTTTGAGCTAAACCTTCTACAATTGCAGTTTTACCGACACCCGCTTCACCAATCAGGCATGGGTTATTTTTTGTTCTTCGATTCAGCACTTGAATTATTCTTCTTATTTCTTCATCCCGACCAATTACAGGGTCTAATTTACCTTCTTTAGCCAGTTTGGTTAAATCGATTGAATATTTTTCAATTATTTTATAATCTTCATCAGCGTTTTTTGAATCCACTTTTTTACCACCTCTTATATTTTTCATTGCGCTTAAAACCTTGTTTGAGTTGATTTGATATTTTTCAACAATTCTTTTAATATCGCTATCATCAATTTCACTTAAACAAAGAATTATATGCTCAGCTGAAACAAACTTGTCTTTTAATTCTTGCGCTTTAGTTTTAGCTTTTTCAAACAATGTTAGAGAATTTTTAGAGAAAAATAGCTGCGAATTGGGTTGTTCGGTTCTTGCAAGGTTATTTAAGATATTGTTAATGTCATCTCTAAAAAGATTGTTATTGAGCTTTAGCTCGCTTAAAAGAGCGCTTAAGCTATCAGAAGAGCTATTTATAATTGCATATAGTAAATGTATAGGCTCAATTAAAGTGTTGTGCTTTTCAAGTGCTATGTTTTGAGCTTCATAAATAATTTCTTTTAAAGAATCGGTAAAATTATCAAACATTTATAAATCCTACTTTCTATTTTTATTTTATAAGAATTTTTTAAGTTTTTTCCAAAAATTAATTTTATTTTAATTTTATTTTTAAAAACTATAATAAAAACTTGAATTTAATATGTTATAATTCAATAAAAACATTTTAAGATATCCAAAAAAGCAAAAGGAGTAAGTAATGGAGGGAATTACATATTCAATCTATCTCGGTCACACCCCGAGGGGGGGGGTCTTTAATGTTCTTGCGTCATTTTGCAGGGGAATATTAAAGGGTTTTAAAGAAGCGGGGCTTAATGCTTTGAGCTTTGAAGAATGTCTTGAAAAAAATATAAATTTTGATGTTGCCATCGGTTTTAACGCAGCGGGAGCAGAATATTGGGATAATGTTTTAAAATCAGGAAAAATCAACGTATTTTACAGCGTTGATTCAATTTTTGCTCAAAACTCGGCTGTTTGTATGAAATATCAAAATTATGATAAATTTTTAGCGTTAGGTGTAACTCCTGCTGATTTTGAAGGCGCTAAGTATTATCTTCCAAATCTTAATTATACATATATGCCCCATGCAACAGATAGCGAGCTTTGGGTTGATAAGGGCTTAGAAAAAGAAAATGATATTGTTTTATTTTCTTCGTTGTATGACTACGAGAAAAAACTTGAAAATCTTAAAAATTTGAAAAACGGGAAAATGCTCTTTGAACTTGTTGGAGAGATTATTGAAATATGTCTTAAAAGCCCGAATTTAAGTTTTTTTGAGGTGTGTAATTTAATTAAAGCCGCATGCAGGGTTGAATTTAGCTTATCAGACTTTGTTGAACTTTATAACATTGCAACAATGGCAGTTGAACAAAGACAAAAAATTAAAATGGTGCAAAATCTTTCAAAATTTAATGTTAAGGTTTTTGGAAACAAGCTTTGGGAAAAATATATCCAAGGAAAAGTTAAGTATATGGGTGCGCTTGATGTTTCAGACAGCGTTGAAGTTATGAATAAATCAAAAATATCTCTGCATTGTCAGCCCTATCAAATTAATAAAGGACTTCATGAAAGGTTTTTAAACGCTTCAAGTGCGGGTGTATTCAGTCTTTGCTCAAAAACTTTGACAATTGAAAAAGAATTTGGCGATAATTTCGGTTATTTTGATTATGCAACATTTGAAGATATTTCAGATAAAGCGGACTATTTTTTATCCCATGACAAAGAAAGAGAGCAGAAGGCAAGAGCTGCAAGGGAAATTGTTTTAAAAAATCATCTTTGGAAAAACAGGGCAAAAGAGATTGATAAGCTGTTTGCGATTGAGAAAAAAGAATAAATTTTGTATTATTAATTTTTGTAAAACACTTATTGTTTACTATTTCATGACAAAATAGTATAATTTTATTATGAATGTTCTTCTTATGATAGCTTTAATATTGTTTGCATGCTTAATAATATGGGTTTACGTAATTTTTATAACAAACACAATAGACAAAACAAAGGTCGAAGAGCCCCAAGAAGTTATATACGCAGACCCTCTTGAACGCTGTCAAAAGTTGTATGAACAAGGGCTGCATGCGGAATTACAGCGATATGCACAGAAAGAATTGTCTAAAAATTACGGAAATGTCGAGCTTAGAAGAATTTTGGCAAAATCTTTGATGGAATCGGGCAATGAGCAAATGGCAATAATGCATTATGAAGCGTTGTTGTCAATAGCTTCTTACGATAAAGAAACTCAGGAAATGCTTGCAAAATACTATTGCGAAAACGGTCCTAAATCTAAAGCAATAGGACTTTATGAGCAAATATTAATGTATGACAGCGGCAATATTAATGCTGTTGAAACATTGGCAAAATTATACGAAGAAACGGGAAACTATGAAAAAGCGGTTGACATGTATCAAATGCTTGTTGATGCAGAGGTTGACGAAGCAAAATTAACCGAGCTTAAATATACTCTTGCTGATTTGTATGTTAAAATCGGCAATAAAGAAAAAGCCTTTGAAGCTTATGAAAATATCAACAAAGACGACCCGCAAAATCTTGAAATATTGGTTCTTTTAGCTGATTTAGCCTATCAGAATAAATACTGGCAAGAGTGCTTGCAATATTATAAAAAAATAATTTCAATTGTAGGTGATGACTTTGAAATTCTTGAAAAAATAGCTCAACTGCAAGTAACGCTTGAAAATTGGCAAGACGCAATTGAAACTTATGAAAAAATAATTTCCCTTGAAGATAGCGAAAGTTCAAATTATCTTTATCATCAAAACGAGCTTTGTAACGCATTAATTAAAAACAAACAATACACGCAGGCAATTGAACATCTTAAAGATATGCTTGCGCAGTATCCTAAAGAAACTTCTTTTATTTTCACGCTTGCTCAAGCTTATACAACAGTCGGAGAATTTCAAACGGGAATAAATCTTTATAATAAGCTTTTAGATATTCTTCCGTCAGAGCAAAGCGAGGTAATTATAAAATATATTTCAAATTTAATTTGCGCATGGGCGGAAGATTTATTCAAAAAAGGCGAATATAATCAGGCTTTTGATAAATTCTTTGAAGCACTTAAGTACGATGAAGAAAATGATGAAGTATACTATCAACTCGGTATATGCAACTATCATATTAAAAGCTTTCAAGACGCAATTGCGCACTTTAAAAGAGCAATTGCAATTAAACCTCAGGAGTCAAGATACTATTTTGGTTTGGGCTGTGCTTATGATGATATGGGGTCTGTTAAAAATGCTAAATCTGCGTTTTTTGACGCTATTAACATTGATCCTATGAATGCTGAAGCAAGAATTGCTTATGCAATTACTCTTACTAAAGAACTTGAGTATGCAAAAAGTATTGAACAATTTTTGGAAGTTTTGAAATATATTCCTGATGATGCTGATACGCATTATAATCTTGCTCTTGCTTACGAGCTTGTGGGAGATGTTGAGCGGGCGATTAAATATTACAGAAAGGCGCTTGAGCTTAATAATAAGCATGTTGAAGCAAAGCATAATTTGGAGTTGATTTTGGGTGAACCTTATGAAATCGAGGCGACTGAAGCAGATGATGAAATAGCAGGGGAAGAAGCTCAAGAAATTGAGCAATTCTCTTCCGAAGAAGCAAATCAACAACAAGAAGAGATGGATAAAGAATCTTTGGATGATTTATTTAATTTTGATATTCCATAGGGGGCTAAAAGTCATATAAACAAAAATTGTTAAATATTGTAAAGAAGTTCTTTGAATACTATAATTATTTAAAAAAATTATTACTTTATTATATATGAGAGTAAAAAATGGTATAATATATCCATGGATAAAAACAAGATTAGCTATTTAAAAGAGATTGAAATTCAAAAAAACGCAAAAAAGAATTTTGAATTTGCGCAGAATTTGTATGCTCAAGACCCTATAAAAGCAAAATTTCTTGCCTTTTTAAAGACAAAGAAAGAAACAAAAGAAAAAGATACTCTCTAAATGCAAAATATTAAAAATTCTCTTTTTTTATATTTAACACCCCGGCAAAAGTCGCAGATTTTAGGCACTTTAAAATCATATTCTAAAAAATTTCCGACTTTTAGCTCTGAAGAGTTGGCTTTTAAATTTTTAGAAGATGAAAAATATTATTTGGATATTGAAAATCCGCATTTTGAATTTGTCGGAGAATATTTAGATGATGATAAATTTTTGCGTGATTTGAAGAGTTTTTTTAATTTCTGCGAGTACGAAAAAAAGCAAAAAGAGCTTATACAGCCATATTTAGACCAACAAAAAGAGCTTAGTAAAATTCAAAGAAAAAAAGCGCAAGAATATAAAATGTCTAAATTAAAGCCTACAAAAAAACAACTTTTTTATTATGATAAAATTACTAAAGCGCATGGCATTGAAAAAAAAGATGTTTCAACAGCCTCCAGACTTGATGTCAGAAATTGGATAATGGAAATACTCGAGGAAAATGAAAATAATTAAAGAAGTTGAGAAAATTTTAAAAAATGCAGGAATTGAAGAATATTCTCTTGAGGCAAAATTGATTGTTTTAGAGCTTTCGGGACAAAGCTTGGAGGAGTTGTATATTAATAATCTTGCGCCAAAAAATATTGATAAAATTTTTGAAACGGCACAAAAAAGAGCTGATACGAAAAAACCTGTTCAATATTTGCTTAATTGCGCAGTTTTTATGAATGATAAATATTATGTTGATGAAAATGTTTTAATACCAAGGGATGAAACAGAGCTTCTTGTAAGAGAATGTTTTAATTTATTGAAAGATAAAAAAGATAAAATTGATGTTTTGGATATCGGTATCGGCTCGGGCTGTATCAGTTGCGCTCTTGCAAAAAAATTAAAAGATTACGAACTTGAAATTTTAGGAGTTGATATTAATACTCAAGCTTTGAGGGTTGCTCTTGAGAATATAAACAATCTTAATTTGACAAGAAGAGTAATTTTAAGAAAATCGGACATATATTCAAAAATCAGAGATATTGAAAAGTTTGATTTAATTGTTTCAAACCCTCCTTATATTCCGATTAAACAAAAAGAATTTTTGCAAAAAGAAGTTCTTTTTGAACCAAAATCAGCCTTGTTTGCAAGTGATAGCGAAGGAATTGAATTTTATGAAAAAATAGTTAAAGGCGCAAAAAAATATTTAAAGCCCGAAGGTTTTATTGCGCTTGAGCTTGGAATAAATCAAGCGCCTTTAGTTCAAGATTTGCTTAAAAAAGACTTTAAAAATATTAAAATTACAAAAGATTTATCGAGAATAGATAGAGTAATATCTGCAAGGCTTAATACTTAACTAAAGATACAATTTTAATATCTTCTTTAATTTTTTCTCTTCCGCCTAAGCCTTTGAGCTCGATTAAAAAAGCAATTCCAACGGGTGTTGCAACTTGAGAAATTAATTTTACCGCAGCCGCCGCAGTTCCGCCCGTTGCGAGTAAATCATCAACAATTAAAACCCTGTCATCTTTTTTTAGAGCGTCTTTATGAATTTCAATTTTGTCTTTTCCATATTCAAGCTCATATTCTTGAGAAATTACTTCAGCAGGGAGTTTATTGGGCTTTCTTATGGGAATAAAACCGCAATTTAGCTTATATGCCAAAGGCATGCCGTAGATAAAACCTCGTGATTCAATTCCTGCAATGTAGTCAATTTTTTCATCTTTAAAAATATCGTAAAATTCATCAATTGTAATTTTTAGAGTATCAGCGTCTTTTAGAGCTGTTGTAATATCTTTAAATAATATTCCTTTTTTTGGAAAATCGGGAATATCTCTAATCATACTTTTGATTTTTTCAATATTGTTCAAAATAATACCTCTTTGCTTTATTTAATAAATATTAATACATTTCACCCATGCCGAAGGTAAAGAAGCCTGATTTTCTATCAACAGCATGTGTATTGGTTAATGGAATACCATAATCTAAATTTATCGGTCCAAGTCCCGGGATAAATACCCTTAAACCTATACCTGCGCTAATTGCATAACCGGGTCTGTCGAATACACGAGAGCCGATTGAACGGTTAAAGAGTGTGCCGCCATCTATGAATGCAGCTAATCTTAAGTTATTCAAGAATGAATTAGAAGTCAACCTGTCTATAAAAGGAATAGGAACTCTTAACTCGCCGCTTGCAAGCATATAACCGTCACCTACACCGACTTCAGAGATGTTAAACCCTCTGAGTGTATAAGGACCGCCGAGAGCAAAGTTTGCAAATTCGGGAATATCCCCGTGAATTTTTCCGCCTGCTTGAGCAGACACAACAAAAGAAGATTTTTTACCCAAAGGCAGGAATTTCTTTATGCTTCCGTGTAATTTTCCGAAAGTATCCGCACCTATTCCTATGTTTTCTTCAAACGTTATTCTTGCCAATAAACCATGACGGGCATTAACTGCGCTATCTCTTGTATCGTAGGTTAAAGCGGGAGTAATTTTAACATAGAAACCGCCGTCAAGCTCTTGTGAGCGAAGCGCCCAAGGGGTGCGAGAAAGGGCATATCTTGCTCTCATATTTGTTTCATCGCCTTCTTTTAAGTCGACGTTTTCAACACCAAAGCCGATTGAACCCGATAGATTTCTATACGCCGTAAATTTACGAGCAAGCGTTATTTCTCCGCCTATTCTCCGTTCAATTGCAAGTGGTACTTGATAGCTTCCGTAGTATCTTACAAAACCTCTTGCCCCTAAAGATTGATTTTCTCTTTTAAACATAGGCTCTAAGAAGCTTATTTCGCCTTGCAAGTTTGCTTTATTGACAACCGAGCTGTCGTTCATTAATATACCTGTACCTGCTAAAAGGTTAATATTAAGCTTTTGTCCTAAACCTCTAAAGTTGTTTTCCCCAAAGCCGACCGAACCAAAGAAACCTGAAGCGGAGTCAATACCGACCCCTAAAGAGATTTTACCCGTTCTTTGCTCTTCAAGTGCTATATGAACATCATATAAACCCGTTGTTTCGTCTTGTTTTAATTCTCTTTGAACGTCTTTAAAAGCTTGTGTACCCATTAACCTTAGAATATCCGAGCGCATGGTGTTTTCGTTATATACACTTCCGGGCTGTAAGAATATATTTCTTTTAACGATAAAATCTTTAGTTTTGTTATTGCCTTCAACAATAATATCCCCGATGATACCTTCATCAATTGCAATATTTACATATCCGTCAGGATCATCTGAAACTTTTGTAACACGGGCTAAGATATATCCTCTTGAAGAGTAAAGTTCTTGAATTTGATTAATAGCATTGTTAATATTTAAAATGTTTTGAGGCAAACCCTTGTATTCGTTTAGAATATTCATTATTTCAGATGTTGAAATTGAATTGTTACCAATTACGTTAAACCCTGCTACGGGCGGATTTTCTTCTAAAATTATTCTTAATCTTATATTATTGTTATCAATTTTAATCGGAAGTGCTCTAAGGTTTTGAGTAAAAAACCCTGTACCATAAAGCGTTCTTAAGTCTTCCGTAACGTCTTTTCTTGAATACTGACAGCCTTCTTTTGATTTAATCTGGTCTTTGATATAGCTTACATCAAGCAAATTGTTACCGTATATTTCAAGCTCTTGAATATAGACTATATCTGTATCATTGACATAAGTACGGTTATTATCCTCTTCTTCAGTCGGGATATATTCTTGAGTTTGCTCTTGTTCGATTATTTCTTCGCTTTGAGTATTTTTCTTTTTCTTTTTGAATAAGTTAAATTTTGACTTTTTTTTTGCTTTTTTCTCTTTTTTATTATTTACCCGAGTTTCTTCAGTCGGTTCCGGTGCTCCCGTAAAATCAATTGTTTCATCTTCAAAAGCAGAAAAAGGAGTATTTGTATCAAGAGGAGTTTCTTGGAAATTTAAACTTTTTGCTTTTGTTTCTTGTACTTGTTCGCTTTGTTTATTATTTTCTTTTTTATCCTTTTTATCTTTTTTAAAAACGGATTTTACGTTTTTAATTTTTTTTAATTCGGAAATATCAACCATTGAAGCGTTTGAAGGCTCAATTCCCGCTTGTAAATTATCGGCAACGCAGAACATTTGATGTCCGAGTGATATGGACAAAAATAAAAAAGTTGTTAGAGCTTTATTGTAAATTTTGTTCATTTATTCAAAGTCGAAAATTACGATTTTATCATCTAAAATATATTATATATCTAAAAAATGCTAAGTCCAAAAAAAATAATAAAATCAATTATTTGCTCTATATCTAATTTTATGTGATTTACAAAACGCAACATTATAAATAAAAATAAAATAATTAAAAAGAATTAGAGTAATAAAAAGTTAAAGTTTTTTGTGAAATTTTTAAAGAATAAATGGGAGGTTCAGCCTGTGGCAATCATGCTGAGGGTGTGAGTATTCTAAGTTTCAAGATTGTTTCTTTTGTTGATGATTAAGATGGTGGACTATTTACCCTATAAATACAA
>CANPYC010000057.1 GCA_947587615.1 Candidatus Gastranaerophilales bacterium
AGAGTGTTATTATATTCTTTAATTTTTGCAATTGCCAAATTAAACAAATACTTTTGCTCTTTAACAATCGTTCTTTGTTTTTTAGTTAAGGGGAGATTATTTTTATCAAAAAAATTAATTAAATATTTTTTAGCGTTGTATGAATCAAACTGTTGTTTTTTTGTTTGTTTCTTTTTAACGATTGATTTTGAATTAGCTCTATAATAATAGTTAATATTGGCAACTGTTACAATTTTATCCGCTTGCTTTAAAACTTCAGGTGTCCAGAGAATATCTTCATATTGAACACCGATTTTAAATTTTTTATCTTTAACAAGTGATGATTTATAGAGTTTATTCCAAACATAACAGCATTTTGGAATGTTGCATATTTTAATTTTATCTTTTAAATCTGAATAAACTTCTTCTTTGTCGTATTTAACTCTTATTTTTGTTGAGTTTTTTCTTGTCCTTAGAATGCTTGCGGCTGAAATATCAGCATTATATTTAATTATTGCATTATATAATTTTTCAAAATAATTAAGGTCAAGCCAATCATCACTGTCTAAAAAAGATATATATTCTCCTGTTGCGCTATCAAGACCTGTATTTCTTGCACCCGATAGCCCCTGATTTTTTTGAGAAATTATTTTAAACCTCGGGTCTTTTGAAGCATAATTATTTAATATTTCAAGGGAGTTATCCTTGGAGCCATCGTTTACACATATTATTTCAAGCTCTTTATATGTTTGATTTATAACACTTTCAAGGCAATCTTTTAAAAATTCGGATGTGTTATAAACAGGTATTATAATACTAATTGTCATACTAAAAATTCAGCTCCCTTAACTTTACTTATAATAACACAAATATTTTACTGCTTGTTAATTATAAGATTTTAATTAATCTTTTTTAATATTAATTTATGCACTAATATTTAAATTATTTTTAAATACTTTATTTATCTTGCAATATTCTTTTATTGCTTCTTCAATTTTTGTACTGTAAGTGTCTTCGGGGCTATCAGCTTGAAAAATTTTATATACCCCGTACTTTTCAAGTTCTTTTTTTAAAACAAGTAATGGAGCTAAATTTAAGCCGTTACCGGCTATTATTGAAATTATAGGAATATTTTTAATCGCAGCAAGCGTTTTTTTATTTTTCAAAAGCTCGTTTAATGATTTGTTTTTAATGTCAATTCCGACTAAATCAAGGTAATTTAGCGGATTTAACATTTCATAATCGTTATAATCATCTCCCGATACAATAACAAGGTCATTTGAATTATTTTGAATTATTGAACTCAGTTCGTTTTTTGCTTCGTTTAGTTTTGTCGCTCCAAAGCGTCTGAAATTTAAAAGTATAAGATTTGCTGCGATATAGTTAATTTTACCGTTATTTATCATAGGTAAAACGTATAGAGCGTTATTATCCTGTTTTTTAATATCGATATTTAAAAATTGTTTTTTTAGCTTATTATAAATTTTTTGTGTATTTATATCAAAGCTGAAAGCAATTTCAATACCGCAGGAGGTTTTTGCAATTGAAGCATATTTTTCTTTGGGATTTTTTAAAAAGACATTTTCAAAAAAGTCCTCTGAACCGTTATAAAGATTTTTATTGCTTTTAACTTCATAGATAAAAATTTCATCATCAATTGATTTTATTATATCTTTAATTTTTGCTGTTGTATCTTTGCTTGAGCTTTCGCTTGTTAAAGTTTCTTTGTTTGATGTTTTTTTAATCTCTGCTTTTATAGCGCCGTTTTCTAAGACATAAGAATTAATTAAAATCGGGATTTTTAGATCCTTAAAAATATCAATTGCTTCTTGCATTTCTCTTTCGCTTCTTCCTGTTGTAATTGCGGCACTTAGAGAATTTTTATACTTGTTTAAAAGCTTTGAAAAATTATTTTGCATTTCTCTTAGAGAAGTTTGAGCATTATTTTTGTTTTTAATAACATCATCTTGATAATACGGAAAAAAAGTACCGTCAAAATCCGTATAAAGTTTGGTTTTACCGGCACAAAAAGCAGTATTAAACTTATTTATTATTGTTTGATTGCTTAGCTTCATTTTGCCTATATAAAACATCTGAATTAATTTCATTGCACTATATAAGAAATATGCTAAGCAATTTTTAGAGCTAAATTTTAGAATAATTAAGATTTATCAAGCTGAACTATAATTCCTTTTTTATAATCGTTTAATAATTTCATATAGAAGCTCTCAGGTAAAAGCGAGTAAATTTGATGTCTTTTATAGGTTAGTTTGTGCATATAGCTTGATTTTACAAGATATTTAAATATATCATCGTTATATTTTTTATCGCATAACTTTATTAACACTTTCGTATTTTCAGAAATATTACCCGGGAGAATTTTATTCCACTCTTCTTTAAAAACAGGGTTTTCTTTAAGCAACATCATTATATACCAGTGAAAAAATATATAGTTTGGAACAGTATCTTCATTTTTCCAAAATTCAAAAAGAAAATTTTTAATTACTTTTGATATATAGTGTCCTTTGTTTGAATGAATAAAATAGTTACTTAAACCATACTCTCCAAGACCTTTTAGAATGAAAAAATCGCTATCTGTTATATGTTTTGGAATTTTTTGGGTTAAATAGCAGGTTGAATCAATCCATGTGCCGCCATATTTTTCAAGTAGTATCATCCTTATTACGTCAGAATAGTGTGCAGGGAGCATTTTTTTATTTTCAAATTTTTCTTTTATGTATGACGGTATTTCAATGTAATCATCAAGCGTTTTTTCGTTTAAAACAATTAAATTCGGGTAAAAATTTTTAATGCTTTGAATGCACATTTGGCAAATTTCAGGAACTTCATCCTGTAGCCAAAGTGTCCAAACGTAGTCCGTGTGCTCGCCTTTTGTCGGGGTGATGTTGTCTGCACAATATTTATAACGCTTAAGAAAATTTACAACATTTTCAGGCGTGCGTTTTTGAACATTATATTTAAATCTTGTAAATAAATCACAAAATGAATCGGTGCTTATATGTTTTCTGCATTCAATAAGCGCCCTTTTATAAATTTTGATTTTTGTTAACAAAGGGTAAATTGAAACAATTGCACTATACTTCAGCATACAAATATTACTCCAAAACAAGTTAAAGTTATAGTATATTTTATCATTGTTTTTTGAGTTTATAAAAAAGTATATATAACTTAATACTTAAAAATTTTTTTGATATCAGAAAAATAAAAACCCGCTATCAACAATAGCGGGTCTTACTATTTGAATAAATTTTAGTTTGATTGATTTAATCAATTTTTGTTAATTATAAAATTTTATTAACTTAGGAGGAAGTGGGATTCGAACCCACGGAGCACTCGCATGCTCGACGGTTTTCAAGACCGCTCCGATCAACCACTCCGGCATTCCTCCGAGAGGTACTTTATCATAATATCTGAAAAATTATATTATGTAAAGTACTTTTTAAACTTTTTGTTTTTAATTAATAGTAATCCTGCAGATGGTAGACTGAAGTCTACCCTACAGCTACAGTTTACGTTATTTTGTGGCAGGCTTAGCTGCGGGTGTTGTAGTTGTTGTTTTAGCAACAGGATTATTAAGCGCTTTAATAACCTGATCGGTTATATCAACCCCGCCAAAGAAAGTTACCGATTTTTCAACAACCATATCCATTTTATTATTTAGTGCAACTTGTTTGATCGTGCTTTTAATTGTTGAATCAATTTCTTTTTCTTTTCTTTCTTTTAGCTTAAGATAAGCTTCTTGTTTCTTTGAAAGTTCACGTGCTGTTGTATCTTCAAAATTTTTACGTTCTAAAGGCGTTGAGAGCTTTTTATATTCTCTTTCTTTATCCAGTGTGTAGCGCTGAATTTCTGAGTATTTATCAGACATTTCATCCGTTACGGTTTTAACCTTGGTATAATTATCAACGATTTTATCAAAATCAACAACTCCGATAACTTCGGCACTTGCGCAGCCAAAAGCAAATGCAGACAATAAAACAAGCGAGGATAATAACTTTTTCATATTTTTCTCCTTTTTTCAAAATTATAACACATGTTTAATTTTTTAGTATAATTATTTTATCATAAGGGGAATATGAGAAAAATGAGTAGAAACTATCAAAAAAGAAGTGCTCAAGAATATAATAAATTAAGAGGAATATTCCAGTGGATTACATGCTCTTTAGTTTATGGAACATATTACAGTATTGTTTTTAATTTGAAAATTGAAGGCAGGGAAAACGTACCGAAAAAAGGCTTTTTTATAGCTGCTTCAAATCATGTAAGCGCAATTGACCCGTTTTTGGTTATCCATGCCATTCAAAGGCATGTTGCATATATGGCAAAAGTTGAGCTTTTTCAAAACAGAGTTGCAAGGTTTTTCCTTAACCTTTTAGGCGCATTTGCCGTTGACAGGTCGAAGCTTTCTGTTTCAACAATTAAAACAGTACTGGGTTTAAAGCAAACACAGTGGGTTTTGGGAATTTTTCCTCAAGGAACAAGAGAAACTGACGGAAATTTAGACAACATTAACAAAGGTTTTGCAAGCTTTGCAAAAACGCTTAAATGCGATATTTTGCCTATTGCAATAACTGGTGCTACAAAAGATCAAAGAAAAGCTTTCAGAGGAAAAATAAAAATAAAAATCGGAAAACCAATTCCATATAATGATAATATCGATGAAATGATGAAATTATGGAGCGAAAAAATAACAGAATTATCAGAAGGAAAAAGATAAATGAATCTTAAAAAAGCAAATTTTGCACAAAAAAAAGCGAAAGATTTTAATATCCTGACAAGATTGTATCAGTATTATGCACTGTATATCTTGTTTTTACCAATATTTGCAACATTTTTTTATAAATTTAAAATCAAAAGAAACAAAAATCTTGAAAATAAACCTTATATAATTGCACCAAACCATATTTCATATATGGATGTTTTTATTGTTAATTATGCGGTTTCAAGACCACTGGCATATATGGCAAAACAAGAGCTTTTTAAAACAGATACTTTTGCTAAAAGGTGGGTTACAAGAAATATTTTAAGACTCGGAGGTTTTGCCGTTAACCGGGAAAAAGTCGGACTATCTACAATTAAAACAGTTAAAGAGGTTTTTAAAGCTAAGTATAATCTTTGTATATTTCCTCAGGGGGGTATCAGGAAAAATAGGGTAATTGAAAATATTAACGGCGGTTTTATCTATTTTGCCAAGTCAAATAAGATTGATATTTTACCCGTTGCGCTGTCGGGGCTTGAAAATTACAACTGGAAGTTTTTCAAAAAACAGGTTGTAAATATTAATGTAGGAGAGCCGATATCCTGGGAATTAGAGGAGAATGAAATAATAAAAAGATGGTGTGAGCAGATTGCAAGGCTTACGGGATACGAAAACAGGAATTAGAAATAAACGGTGGACTAAAGTCCACCCTGCGGATGCCAAACTGCTACGGTGGAGAATTAAAATTGCATGGTAGACTTTAGTCTACCATCCTTAAACTGCGACCGAGAGCTATGATAACCTTACACACCACATTTAACAAAATTAATATTTCCACAAATCTGCGCAATTTTTTTACTTTAGCTGTTTTATATTTTTGTCGACTTTTTAAAGTCAAACACTTACACTTTAAGATAGTTCAACTCAAGGTATTATCTTGTCAATTAACAACAACTTTTCGCTTTTAACAAGAGCGGTAAACCATTTAAATAATCCTAATAAAAAACTTGCAACCCTATCCGAAGAAGTAACTGCTGATATAGGAAGGTCTTATGCAGGCTATAAAAGAGGCGGGATAATTGAAGGTGCGGAAAAATTCAGAAAAGAGTTGATGTCTGCAATTGTTTGGCTTTTTGGAATACCCGTTTTTAAAAAAATGGGAGATGTTTTTTGTGAAAAAGTGCTTAATATTCCAATGGCGATAGATTATTCATTCAAAAAAGAGGGGGTTGACGCTATTGAAAATTCCGTTAAATATTTAACGGGTAATCTCAAAGAAACTAATCTTGATGTAAGTGAATTAAAAAAATACGGTAAAAAATTTAACGGAAAAGACGTACAAAGCTTAATCGGTAAAGTGCGTCATGCTAAACAGGCAACTGCAATTATGGCATGGATAATTAACTGTGCTTTAATGGGAATAGTTTTACCTAAATATAATCAATATTTAACAAATAAAAAACTTGAAAAAGAACAAGCCAAAGCTCGCAGCGTTCATTTTTATTCAATTGACGATTATATAAACAATACAAAGAAAAAAGACAATTCACCGAGCTTTACGGGTTTAGGTGAAAAAATCGGTTCAACCATAAGCAAATTTGTTTACGGAATTGAAAACAACAACACTTTAAGACTTGTTTCAACGGATGTTCCCATGATTGTGGGTAGAGTTGCAACTTCAAGAAATAAATTTGAAGGGTTAGAATATATTGTAATGGATGGAGGAAGTATATTCTTCTATAATTTCTGTAATCCTGTTGTTCAAAAATTCTTAAGAAGTGCAACAAAAACAGCAGATATTGACCCGAAATTATGCGACATTATTGCTAATTCCAATCGGGAAAATTTAGCTTGCGCAATTGAAAAAGCAAAAAAATGTTCCAATTTAAATTTAAATACTTTACAAGAAGAAGGTAAAACGGTTTTAGAAGTTCTCTTTAATAATAAAGAACTTGCCGATTTGCTTTATAAGGAAGGAACATACGGAAAATACGGAAAAATTAACGCATTTGTTAAAAACAAAGATTTAGAAAATATTGCGTTGAACATTGTTGACTTTCTTCAAAAAGCACCCGAGAAAGTACTTGATAACAAAGGACAATTTAACCTTGAAGAATTTAAAAAGTATTCAAACTCTGTTTGTAAAAAAAGCGCTTTTTATTTAGGTGCAGGCTTAATTACAAGTATTATAGGCTTGAGCGTTATTATGCCAAAGCTTACTTTTTGGATAACAAAGCTGATAACTGGTAAAAACGAGTTTACGGGTCTTGCTAACTACGACAGCAATAAAAAAGATGTAAAAAAATATTAATTTCGTATATACTTCCAAGCAATAAGAAGAGAAAAAAATACTTTTTATATTCATATAAGGAAGTGTTAGGTAGTTAGTGCGAACAAATTTTTTAGGACGTTTGGAGGCTGAAAAAAACAGTATTCAAACGGATAACATAAAAAACAAATTTTGGGTGCAATTTAGAAAAAACAGTCTAAGGGATAAAGAGCTTAAAAAGGATGTTTTTATCTATGAGCAAGAATCTGTTTTTACTCAAACACCGATTAAAGACGACAGACTCGCACTTTTATACCCCATCAGATTTATAGCGCAATATTCAAAAGCGGATGTTATCGATAAAGCACTAAGGGTAAATCCCAACATTTCAAATTTGCTTGAAGAAAATCATTTATCAAAAAAAGCAAACATAGCAAACTTTACAAATATAGCAGTGGCTCATCTTATTCCTACCGCTAAGGTGGCACAGAGAATTTATTGTAATATGGGTCATGGTAAAAATGAGATAAATTATTTATATCTAACTCAAGCGGCACTTTTGCATGACATAGGTAAAATTTTCATACCAAGCGAAATTCTTGATAAAAAAGGCAGACTGACTTCAAAAGAAAGAGATATTGTTCAAATTCATAATTTATTAAGCAGTGAAATTTTAAAAACAACAAATTTGCATCCGCTTGTGGCGAAATTGGCTCTTGAACACCATAATCATGATAGAAAAGTTAAACCGACACAGGAAAATCAGGCATTAACAATTGCCGATGTTTATTGTGCTTTAAGAGAAAAAAGGGCATACAAAAAGCCTTTGAATGATATTTGCGCTAAAACAATCTTATATAGTATGGGAGCGGATGGCGTGTTGGATAGCAGGTATATTCAATTGATTGATTGTTAAACTAACCTTATATACAGATAATAAAAAAAGCCTTATATTTTAACATATAAGGCATTATTATTGCATTTAATTAAATTAATATTTTAAATTTTGCTTTCTGTTTTTCCCTTTAACAAAAGATATATGCACCCATCTGTCATATTCATTTATCAGTTGGTCATATTCAATTCCCGTGTTTTTAATTGCATTAATTGCAGCTGTAACTGTCATTCCTCTTATTTTAAAATCAACAGCAGCACCTTTTAAATGTTGGGAATTGGTTTTTCCTCCTACAAGTTTATTTACTTGCGTGTTTCTATATCCGCTTGAAATGTCAAAAGGTTTACCTATTTTATCTCTTACGGGTTGAAGGCAATAAAAAATTAAATCAAGCATATTGTCAAGAGAATTTATATCGGGCATATTGTTTATGTTGTGTTCAATTGCTTTATTCGAATGAATAAGCTCTGACATTTTAAAATTTAGCATTATTTTTTCCTTTCAAATCATCAATTCTATGATGTGCGGATTTGACAGATTGTTCAACTATCGCCATTCGCTCAATTAAGTTATTGTGTTTATCTTGTTTTATTTCAAGTCTTTTTATTTGTTCTTCGATGAATTTAATGCTCATGGCTAAGCCGCCGATAAATATACCTGCGCTTGTGATGTTGATTATGATAAGCAAGAGTAATTCTGATGATATTTTCATTATTCTCCTCTTTTTATGCTGCGGATTAAGCAAGACGGGTTTTAGTCTGACGTTTTATCAAGGTTTAACCCGTGTTAATCTTGCTGAAAGGATGCTTGTTCTAAGTGTAATGGTGGACTGAAGTCCACCCTACAGCGGGGAGTTATAATTGCAGGGTAGACTTTAGTCTACCATCCTAAAACCTGATTTACGAATTTTTGATTTTTGGCTTAAAGTTT
>CANPYC010000058.1 GCA_947587615.1 Candidatus Gastranaerophilales bacterium
TATAGCTCGGGAAAATAACCATATTATTTTTACCAGCTCTAAACTTTCAAGAAGCATTGAAGAAAGAGAGGATAAACACCCGATATTAGATGACTTAAAAGATACTTTAAAATCATATATGGTTTTTGATGTAGTTATGTTTATTTATAGAAATTCTTACTATAATATTGCAGATGAAAAAGATAAAAATATAGCTGAAATTATAATCGAGTCCAACAAAAACGCACCCGTAGGACGTTTTAATTTAGCTTATGACGATGGGGTGTTTAATAACTTAAAAGCAGTATAAGGATAAAAAATGAAAAACAGTTTTATATTTGAAAATATAGCTTCGTTTATAGGTGAATATGCCTGCGTTATGTACGGCAGAAAATGTGGTGTAATAAATAAATCGGGAAATTGGATTATAAAACCAAAATATAAAAACTTAAAATCCTATAAGGATAATTTGTTCTTTGCACAAGATAAAGACAAATACGGAATTATTGACAATAGCGAAAATATAATAATAGATTTTAGCTATGATTATTTAGATAAAACTTTATATCACAAATCTCAAAATTTGCTTGTATGCAAGAGCAATGGTAAATATGGGATTATAAATGTTGAAAATAATATTGTTATCCCATTTGAATATGATTATATTGATACTAAAAATACAACATTATTTAAAGCGGTAAAAAACGCTAAAATCGGTTGTACAGATATTAATAATAAAACCGTTATACCTTTTGAATATGATGAAATAACTCTATACCCTGATTATATTATTGCCGGAAAGTACCAATGTGTAATAAAAGATGAACAGCTTGAAAATAAAATTTTATACGGAATTACAGACTATAAAAACAATGTTTTAGTGCCGTTTAAGTATATTGAACTATCCCCTTTTGATAAAAATTTATCATTATTGGATAAACCGACATTTAGTGCTAAAAAACAAGATGAGAAATTTATAATTATTGATATACAAAATAAACAAATAACACATCAAGAATTTGATGATATTTCAATATATAGCGAAAAGTTTTTTGGTGCAAAATTAAAGGGAAAAACTTGCGCTATAGATAGGTTTAGTAAAATAAAAATCGAATGCGCTAAATTTGATTCTATATTGGGTTTTTGTTGCATTGATAGCGGTTTAGTTGGTTTAGTTGAAAATGAAGACAATAAAGAAGCATTCATTGACGAGTTCGGAAATATAATTATTCCATATAGTGCAGGATATAAAACAACAGGATATTTTTACACAAGAGGAAACACTATTCTTGTAAATAAAAATGATAAATTTGGTGTCATAGATATAAACAACAATGTTTTAATTCCATTTTTATATGATTGGATTCACTATGAACAAAATGATTTTAATTGTGCAAAAATCAATAATAAATGGGGCTATATAGATAACAACGGCAATCCTTTAAATATAAAACCCTTGAAAGATAACAATACAGCGAATAACGGACAGTTATCATTAAAAATTTAATAATTTAAAAGCTATGTTTTATTAACAAAGTCTGTTTTAGGGGCTTTTAACAAGTATAAGGAATTAAACAAAAAGACGGCAATAATTTTATATCGTTTCAAGCGAGGTTAAATAGAATAATGGAATATACAATATTTTATAAAACAAAAGATAGTGATGATTTTAAGCACAGGAGATTAAATTTGCCTTTTGAAGAATGCGAAAAAATCTGCAAAGAAGAAGGCTATACTTATTATAATATCGTTGATTTAACAACATACAATGCAGATGACTTGCATGATAGAACAAATATAACCTGCTATGAAGGTAAATATTATTTCCCTGAAGAGAAAATCCCATATCCTAAAAAAGAACCTAAAACAATACAAAGTTTAAAAATGTCTTTTGTTTGGGATAAGGATGATGAAGAAGATTACGATTACATCTATAACGGGCAAGATGAATTTTTAACAGTAGTAATTGCGAAATTTCCAACAATGAAAAATGTAGAAGAAATAGCAATTGTTGCTCAAGATATTATTAAAGATTTACCAAAATTTCTTGAAAATTTAGAAAAAAATAACCAAGCAGTTTATATTAACGAAGATTTTTCACCTTTTAAGTGGCTTGCTTGGATAAAGGATGATAAAGTGCGCTTAATTCATCAAGACTATGGAGATAGTGATATTTTAGAAGAATTTGATATTTTAATTGATAAAGAGAAATTTATTCATTTATGCTCTAACATGTTAAAAATTATGGAAGAAAAAATTCAAGCTGATACAAAAAGATATGCAAAATATGTTAAAAAGAAATACGGAACATAACTTCCGAAATTTTAATGTTTGTTATACATTTTAAAATGCTGCGATGGAATTAAACCTAAAAGGAATAAAAATGGAAGATAAGATTTCAAAATGTATTAAGGATTTTTTAAAAGAATACAAAAATAAAGATAAAATAACACCTTTTCACAAAGATAAAGATAGAATAAATAATGATAAAGAATTTAAATATAAAATATATAATGAATGCGCTTTGCAGTATGAATTGGGAATATGGTTAAGAGACAAATTAAAGTCTGATAAAGACGGTATTAAATATGAAATTTATTTTGAAAAGAATACTAAAACTTTTCTTGATAATTACAGTGGACTCTCAAAATGTGAAGTAGATTTGATAATTATCGGAAAAAATAAAAAAGATGCAATAAAAGAAAAATATGCAATAGAGCTAAAATTTCCCATAAACGGACAATATCCCGAACAAATGAAAAAATTTATAGAGGATATGAAATTTATGAAAGAAATATATGACGTTTGGAAGGATGAAAATTTGGAAGATTGTAATACATATTGCCTGACATTAGTTAATGACAGTAACTTTTACATAGTAAGCAATCGTGAAAATAAAGAAAACAAGGATTTATATTATCAATTTAGAAGCGAACCGGAACAAGAAAAAATTATGGCAAAAAATAAAATTAATGATACGGAAATAAAAATAGAATTGAATAAATGTATAGAATGGCTTTTATTAAATAAAGATGAACCAAAAGAAGAAAGCATGAGATACTATTTAATAAATATCAAAAATGATGTAATTGTACGATAAATCCTTGTGATTTATTAGCGTACGTGTCGGGCAGTTTATTAAAAATAACCTGCCCCTCTGTATAAAATATAATTAATTTAGGGATATAAAAGGTTAAAATATGACACAAATTGAAATTTTAAAAGGGGATATAACAAAGCTAAATGTTGACGCTATTGTTAATGCTGCAAATACAACTTTGTTAGGCGGCGGCGGGGTTGATGGCGCAATTCATAGAGCCGCAGGAAGAGAATTGCTTGAAGAATGCAAAACCTTAAACGGTTGTAAAACAGGGTGCTCTAAAATTACAAAAGGATATAATCTGCCCTCTAAATATGTAATCCATACAGTAGGTCCTGTTTGGCATGGCGGAAACAGCAATGAAAGAGAACTTTTAAAATCTTGCTACATAACTTCTTTAGCTTTAGCTAAGGAATATAAAATAAAATCAATAGCCTTCCCTGCAATCTCTTGCGGTGTTTATCGTTTTCCCCTTGAAGAAGCTTGTAAGATTGCTCTTAATACAGCTAGAGAATTTAACCTAAAAAATGATTGCTTAGATAAGGTTATTTTTATCGATATTAACGACACGGTAATTGAAACATATAAAAGGATTTTAAATCAATAATAATGTATATTTTAGATAGACTTTTAAAATCAAAATTCAGAAGCAGATTTAAGCTCAGAGCCAATGAGCTTGAATACATCAAAAACAAAGGTCTTGATACAATTTATTCTCATACTTGCGATTTTATTAAAGATAGAATAGCGCCCGCAGAACCTATTAACGACGGTAAACAAACTCCGATGAAAGGACATCCTGTTTTTATCGCTCAACATGCAACTGCTACTTGCTGCAGAGGTTGTATTGAAAAATGGCATAAAATTCCCAAACACAGAGAATTAACTCAATCAGAACAAGAATATCTTGTTTTTATAATTATGGAATGGATAAAAAGACAAATTAACTCTAATTCAATTTTATAACCGTTTAATCTTTCAAGCTTTTTAAAGCAGCTACATATAACAACATTTATTAAAAGTTCAAGCCCTAAGTATTGTTCATGCACAACTTAACTATGCGTTATAATAATTTCATCAAGTTTATATTATTTCAACTTAATATTTAATCAAAAGGATAGAGTCTATGAAGTTTATTTTAGCGGGTATATTTATTTTAATTTTTGCATTTTTTATAGTAGCGATGTTTAAAATTAATAAATTAAAAAAACATTCAATATAACAAAAGCGAATATTTAGCCGATAAAAAAATATTAACGATTTATTATTCAACTAACGGTAACACTAAAAATGTCGCACAAAATATAAACTATATCGTTGGCGGGGATATAAAAGAAATTGAATTGATTGAAAAATATCCGAACAATATTTTTACAATGTCTAAACTTGTAAGAAAACAAATAAAAGAAGGCTTTTTGCCACAAATAGAAGATATTGACATTTCAAATTATGACGTTATTTTTGTCGGTTCTCCCGTTTGGAATTTCTCAATGTCGTTACCAATGAAAGCATTTTTGAAAAATAATAACTTTAAAAATAAAACCATAATTCCCTTTTTTACATACTCGGGAGGTGCAAAAAGGAGTAAGATAGCAAAAGAAATTGAAAAAATTGCAAATGCAAAGGATATAAAAAAGCCTTTGTTTATGTTTGAAAATGGAATTTTTCTTGTAAAAGAACAAATTATAAAATGGTTGAATAATATATAGTATTAAAACGGCATTTTTTATCGAGTTTATAAATCAACTATAGAAACATTAACAAACTCTTTTAATTCAATGTTAAAGGTGTTTACATTTTTTCCGATGTTTCAAAAGCAGGGTCCATTTATCCTCTTTCAATCATTCCAATTGCGTTTTTGCTCATACCAGCCGTCTCGGAAAATTTCTCCTTAAAATAACAATTGGAAAAATTTCTAATTGCTTGAATTAAAAAATACCGCCTTTTAAAGCGGTATTTTCTTAGTTTATTAAACTCTTTTTAGCTTTGTATTCTATTTACAATATCTCCCAATAAATCCATAGACTTTTGAAGAACATCAGAATTATACCAATCCGTAAATGAATCAAATTTTTCACTTAATTCCTTATCGGATATTTCATTTCCGATTTCAACCTCTGCTTTAAGAGAAGATTTAACATTTCTGATATCGCAGTTATACAGTGCAATTTTTTCCGCTCTTTTTAATTTAGGCAAAGATTTTAAATTAGCATTTGCAACAAATAATTTTTTCACTTCTTCTAAATCAGACAGAGTTTTTATATCCATTTTTTTATTTATATCGGTTGAGCAAAGGAAAATATCTTCCCCTGTTTCTAAGTCGCCTAAATCCTCTAAAGGACAATCAATTACACAAAGCTTTGAAACAGTTTCAAGAGAGGGAAGCTCTCTAAGTTCGGAGTTTTGAGCAATTAAAACCCCTGCTTCTCTAAGTTTTGGAATAGATTTAACAGGTGAATCTTCAAGAGAAATTGAGCCGGCTGTTTTAAGTTTCGGAAGTTTTTTCAGTTTTTTATTTCCGAGTAATATTCCGACTGCCTTTAAATTTGGCATTTCGGATATTTCAATTTCACTATCCAGCCTAATTTCTCTTGAAACCACCAAGGGAAATGTTGTGAGTTTTGAATTTCTTGTTTCAAATCTTCCTAAGCACGCTATTACGTTTTTAATTAATTCATCTTCATTAATTCCCATTTGCTCAAATGTTGTGCCGTTTGGCTGATTGTAATGGGAAATTATAATCATATTATTGCTGTCAAGGGTGGTTTTTATGCCGTTTTTTTCAAAAATATCAACCGCCCATTGAATTTCACTCATAAATAAACTCCACTTCTGTATCTTCCATATTGATTTTACTTTTTAATTATTCCCTAAAATGTAATTTTTATATCATTAAAACATTTTTATCTTTATAATTATATAATATTTTTTTGTTTTGATTTATCCCATAAAAGTAGCAATTAGGAGGAATTGTATCAAAATTTATGTTCAGCTCTTTTTCATAGCTTCCGTTAATGATAATATAGTTTTTAAATAATAAATCATAATTCAAAAATGCCCTTTTATAATCGCCAAACATATAAGCAAATTCACCCTTTATTAAATCTAAGCATTGCGCATTGGGAATTTTTAAATCAGGCCCTGCGGGAATTGCTCTTGTTTTGTTTTTGGGGTTGGATATTGTCCCCACTGCCCTTAGAAGGCAAATTTTAAGCTCATTTTTATAAATTTCATATTCGCATAAGCCTTTTGTTAAAATGTTTGAATTATTGGCGTTTACCATTCCCTGCATCGGGAATTCGTTTGTTTTAAGTTCAAGCGGATATTGAGCGGGAATATAATCTTTCATATTATAGTTATAGTCAATTTTTCTTTCAATTATTCCGATTGCATCTTTTGAAATTGTCTTTGAAATATTGTTTTCCAAAATAAAAACAGCTTGTATTTTATGATTTTTTTCTTTGTTGTTTATTTCATAGCTAAATTTTAAAAATTCGGATTGATTGTCTAAAATTACGTCTAAATTTATATTTTTGAAAATTAATCTTAAACAGGATTGTATATTGCCGTCATATAAAACCTTTGTTTTTTTAAGTTCAAGCGTTTTAGGTTTTGAATTTGGTGAATAATTATAGCTATCCCCATCATCTTTAGTATCAACCAAAGTTAGATAAATTTTTTTGTTAGCCTTTTTATTACCTAATTTGGTGTCTTTTTTGTTTAAAATTTCAATTTTATTATTATTAACACTAAGTTTTATATAATTATTTTCAATCGAATTTTCACTCACATTAACAATTTTTTTAGGTTTTTTTATTTCAACCGTGCTAAAATTAAATTTTGTATTTTTTGATATCTCGACTACTTGGGTATAAATCGTTGTTATATCTTGCGTTATAGGGATTTTATTAATATCATATAAAAGCTCATCTAAAAACCCTTGTCTTTTAGATACAACTTGCGCATTTTGAACAATATAAGGAGCGCTAAATTCGACTGTTTTAATATTATCAAGATTTGATAAATTCAAAAGACCGATTTTATCTTTAATTTTACCTTGAATATTGTATTTTTTCTTAAAATTTCCTATTAGCCTTTTTTTAAGAGCTAAAAGCGCATTTTCGCATTTTTCAAACCTGTAGTCAACGGCGTTTGCAACGCTATCTGTTGAACAGCCGTAAATTCCATCGTGGGCGTGGTTTTTAATTAAAGTTTCATAAATTAATTCAATATTTTTATTGTATTTATCTTTTTCATAGTAATTAAAAGGCTCAACTATTCTTGAAAGTTCGTTTTGAATTAGAGCATTTTTGATTTTCTGAGGAATTCTTGTGCTATATACCCCTTGAAGTATATAAGTATTTGAATTATCCAAAAATTCAATGTTGCTTATTTTATTTTCAAATTTTACTTTTTTAAAATATTCAAAAGGGCTTGTGAGGATAATTTCATATTCATCAAGCTCTTTATTTATTTTTTTTATTTTATTCTTGGAATCAACCAAGATATTAAGATGATCGCCGCCGATTGGTAAAAGTAAAGGAAAATGGGGATGAGGGCTATATTTTTCAATTTTTTTTATGTAATTTAAAATATTTTTAATATTTGGTTCTTTTTGGTGAAAAAAGTCGTTAAAATACCCTTGCGCAAGCCAGTGAGTTTTAATATTGTCGTATAAAAAATTAGCATTGTTATTTATCGTTTTTGGGTTAACTCCTCTCCAAATAATTGCTTTATCAATATTTTTAAGCTCAAGCGCCAAAAAAACAGATTTTGAAATCCCGAAAATATCACACAAATAGCCGATAAATTCCTTTTGACTAAATTCTTTTGAATATTTTAAACCAAGGTCAAGGTTTTTAAGCATTGAGCAGAAATCAACAAGGTAACTGTCCGCACTTACGTAATAAGGGCCTATTGCGAGCTTTTTTGCTTTAATTAAATCCAGTATTCTTTTTTTATTTTCACTTTTAAATTTTAAATAATCCAAAAGAGCAATTATTTGCCCATCCAGATAGAAAAAAGGGGCTTTATTTTTTTCAAGCTCATCTAAGACGGTATCAAAAACTTCAATAAAGCGGATATTAAAATCCTCTTTATCTCTGTACCATTCCCTGTCCCAGTGTGTGTGAAGATATGCAAAAATCTGCTTTTTCATATATAATTATATTAATGTTTTTGTAATTAAAAATAAATAATTTATATTCAGTAGAATTTTTAAGATATTTTTTTGAAATTTTTAAAAATTTCATCCATCTGTTTGTAATTTTTCTTAATTCAATATTATGGATGAGTTTTAAAATCTTGATTATAGTATTATAAAAAAGCAAAGAATACTTCTTAAACCCCCGTTAAGAAAAAAGAGTTTATTATGACAACAAACAAGCAAATTCAAAAATCACTGGAAATAGAAATCTTAAATTGCAAAAGAAAATTGAAGGAGTTAGCTCCCGAGATTGAATGC
>CANPYC010000059.1 GCA_947587615.1 Candidatus Gastranaerophilales bacterium
ATTGATAGGGTTATAGCGGGTATTGAAAAGAAAAGCACTGTTTTAACTCAGGAAGATAAAGAGAGAACAAGCTATCATGAAGCGGGTCATGCCGTTATTTTGAAGCTGTTGGAGGATTGTGAAGAAGTTCAAAAAATCTCAATTATTCCTCGTGGCAGAGCTCTGGGACTTACTTGGTATACTCCTAAGGATGATTCAAAACATCAAACAAAAAGAAAACTTTTAGCGCATATTACAGACCTCTTAGGAGGAAGAGTAGCAGAAGAAATTGTATACGGAGATAATATTTCAACGGGCGCTTCCAATGATATGCAAAGGGCAACAAAGCTTGCAAGAAAAATGGTAAGCCAATGGGGTATGAGCGAAAAAATGGGTAATATGACATACGGAGAGCCTCAAGAACATGTGTTTATGGGTCGTGATTTCGGTCAAACAAAAGATTACTCGGAACAAGTTGCTTATGAACTTGATGTTGAAGTTAAAAAAATAATTGATGAAAAATATCAGCTTGCAAAAACAATTTTAAGCGAAAATAGGGATATACTAAATGAACTTGCGATGTCTTTATTAGAGCATGAAACAATCAACGCTGAAGAATTTGATGAAATTATTGAAAAAGTAAAACAAAGACGAGAACAGGCATAATTTAAATAATGCTTAAATAAATATAATTTAAAACCGCAAAAGTAGTTTTTGCGGTTTTAAATATTAAAACGCTCAATTATGGTGTTTAATCATGAATAAAATTGAATAAAATTAGTAATTAGTAATTATATTAAAAAGCAACACCCATAATTAAAGGATGTTGCTGTCGCTTTACATTTTATCTGTTTACAATCGCTTTAGTCAGCAGATACTGCTGATTTTGAAATAATTTCTTTTTCGATATTAGCAGGTACTTGTTCATAGCATTTAAATTCCATAGAGAAAGTACCTCTGCCTTGAGTGTTTGAGCGCAAGTCCGTTGCATAACCAAACATATTAGCAAGAGGAACAATAGCTCTAACTATAACATTACCTGTGTTTCCGTTAGGCTCTTGACCTTCAATTCTTCCTCTTCTTCTTGAAATATCACCTATGATTGTACCTGTAAATTCTTCAGGAATTTCAATTTCAACTTTCATCATAGGTTCAAGAATACAAGGTTGAGCTTTTTTAGCACCTTCTTTAATTGCCATTGAACCTGCAATTTTAAATGCCATTTCAGATGAATCTACTTCGTGGAATGAACCATCATAAAGTTCAACCTTAACATCAATCATTGGATATCCTGCTAAAATACCGCCTTCAAGCGCTTCTTCCATACCTTTTCTTGCCGGTTCAATATATTCTTTAGGAATAGCACCACCAACGATTTTGTTTTCAAATACAAAACCTGCGTTTTCTTCAGCGGGTGAAATTTTAATTTTAACGTGGCCGTATTGACCTTTACCGCCTGATTGACGGATGAATTTAGAATCCTGATCGGCATTACCTCTGATTGTTTCTCTGTATGCTACTTGAGGTTTACCGATATTTGCTTCAACTTTAAATTCTCTTAACATACGGTCAACAATAATATCTAAGTGTAATTCACCCATACCGGAGATTATTGTTTGACCGGTTTCCGTGTCTGATTTAACTCTGAATGAAGGATCTTCTTCAGCGAGTTTTTGAAGTGCAATACCCATTTTATCCTGATCTGCTTTTGTTTTTGGTTCGATTGCAACAGAGATAACGGGTTCAGGGAAGCTCATTTTTTCTAAGATAATAGGAGCCTTCTCATCGCACAGAGTATCACCTGTTGTTGTATCTTTTAAACCAACGGCAGCGCAGATATCGCCTGCGTAAACTTCCTGTTCTTCAAGACGTTGATCGGCATACATTCTAACAAGTCTTGAAATACGTTCTTTTTTGCCGTTTGTTGCGTTAAGCGCATAAGAACCGGATGTAATTTTACCGGAGTAAACTCTTAAGAATGTTAAACGTCCTACAAACGGGTCTGTCATAACTTTGAATGCTAAAGCAGAGAACGGTTCATCATCAGATGAATGGCGCTCTGTCTTTGTTCCGTCTTCCAATTCGCCTTCAATAGCTTTAACATCAACAGGAGAAGGCATATAGTCAACAACGTTATTTAAAAGTAATTGTACACCTTTATTTTTGAATGCCGTACCGCAGCAAACGGGAACAATTTTGTTGTTGCAAACGGCTTTTCTTAAACCTGCTTTAAGTTCTTCAACGGTAATTGTTGAAGGATCTTCAAAGAATTTTTCCATTAAAGTATCGTCTTCGCCTGCAATTGCTTCAACCATTGCATCTCTATATTCTTTAGCTTTATCAACTAAATCAGCGGGGATGTCTTCTTCTTTAATATCCGTTCCAAGGTCATTAGTGTAAATTTCAGCTTTCATTGTCATAAGATCGACTAAACCTGTGAAATTATCTTCTGCCCCGATTGGAAGCTGAATAGGTACAGCGTTAGCACCCAGTCTTGTTTTAATTTGACTTACTACACGATAGAAATCTGCGCCTGTTCTATCCATTTTGTTAACAAATACCATTCTTGGTACTTCGTATCTGTTTGCTTGTCTCCAAACCGTTTCAGATTGAGATTGAACGCCACCTACTGCGCAGAATACCGCAACAACGCCATCTAATACACGTAATGAACGTTCAACTTCAATCGTAAAATCAACGTGACCGGGGGTGTCAATGATATTAATTTGGTGTCCTTTCCATTCAGCCGTAACTGCTGCTGATTGAATAGTGATACCTCTTTCTCTTTCTTGTTCCATAAAGTCGGTTACGGCAGCACCGTCGTGTACTTCACCGATTTTGTGAGTTTTTCCCGTATAGAATAAAATACGCTCCGTTGTAGTGGTTTTACCTGCGTCAATGTGAGCAGCAATACCAATATTGCGGATTTTATCCAATGCTGTTTTTCTTGGCATATTTAAATTTCCTTTACTTGTTTATAAATTTACTTATAAATTAATTATCTCATAAACATGTTCTTTAGCAAGCAAGGTATAATACAAGATTTTTTTCATCTATTTTATGGTTTTACTTTTTAAAATAAATCATTATTATAATAAAAAAGAGGTAAATAATTATGAATTTATTAGGTTCAAGCCTGTTTACGGGTGCAATTGCAGGTCTAAACAATAACTACCTGCTTTTATTAAACGGTGCTGACGGTTTAACAATGGATAATATCTTAAATCCAAAAGATGATACAATCAGATACACCGTAAATCAAACATTCAGAAGCTATTTGATGACAAATTTCAATCAAATAGATATAGATGGAGATGGTAAAATCGGAATCGAAGATGTTAACGGTTATGTTTCAAAACTTAAAACCCAAGGGATGACCTATAACGAATTAACGCAGCTCTGCTCAAACGGCGGCTCTACAATGTCCAGTCTTTTAGATACGGTTTTATCAAACTTTAATGAAATAGACCAAAACCACGACGGAAGAATAACTCAAGGAGAAATTAACGCTTATAGAGTTAATCAGGATATTAAAGATATGAAAAAAGAATACCCAAAGGTTAACCCTGAAAATATGTCCGTATATTATGATACACAGCAAAGCGATAAGACAAGTTCTGCTGCTGATAGTAAAGATAGAGTGTTTGGTTAATTTATCCAAATAAAAATAAAAAGCCATAGTTATATTAACTATGGCTTTTAAATTGCACATATTACAGGATACTTTTATTTTAACTTATCTTACGATAGTTTTATTGTTGAATTTTGAATTTCAGAGCTTATTGCGTCAGATACAGCACTCATTTCTTGAGATATTGCTTCCATTTGTGCTTCAACATCCGTTTGTTCCATATCAAGCTCAAGCTCTCTGTCTGCTGCTTCTTCTTCAGCCATAGCCATTTCATCATCATACATACTGTTGATTAAATCTTTTTGAGTATTGTATTTATTTTGATAATCGCTAAGTTCATTTAATTGATCTGCCGTTAAAGGACTTGTTTCAGTCGTTCCGTCATCATTTGTTGTTTTGTTTGCGTCATAAATACTCTGCTTATCATTGTTGTATTGTTCAAGAGCTTGCGCAAGTTCATATCTTTTTTTGTTGTTAATTTCAGAACTTGCAGATTGTTTTTCTCTTGCCATTGCTCTTTTTTCTCTTGAGAGTTGTAAATCTCTCAATTGATAAAATGCATGAGCAGACTTTAGTTCTTTTTTGCGTAAGGTAAGCGTAACCCATCCCATAATATAACCCCTTTCTCTCCCTTGGTTATTTAGTGCAATTTATACAATTTAAGTTAAGTTAAACTCGAAATAAAGTTTAATATTTATTTTTTGATATCCCTACAAATAAATAAAGTAAAATTGAACTTTGAAATTGCCAATTTTACTTTATTTGTTAAGAAATATTAAGATTATCTTAAAAAATCTATCATACATCTGCCGTATTTTTTTGATTTTATAATTTCAACACCGAAATTGTTTAAATTAATTAATTCTTTAATGTTTAATCCTCTGATTTTATCATGCTCAACTATAATTATCCCTTTAGGATTAATCAGCTCACATGCTTTTTTTATAACAAGAGTATAATCACTATCCCACGGAGGGTCGCAATAGATTATATCAAACGTTTCTTTGTCGTATTTAAGAGCGTTGCAGATGGTTATATCCGGCTTTAGATTTAAATTTTCATAGTTTTTTTTAATAATCTCCGCTGTTTTTTTATTAAGTTCAAGCTCTTTTACGCTATAACCTCTTGAAAGTGCTTCAAGACCCATAATGGCAGAGCCGGCGAACATATCAAGAAATTTTTTTCCTTCTAAATCATACTGATTTAAAATATTGAAAACACTTTGTCTTACTTTTGACAAAGTCGGTTTAGTATTATCAGGCACTAATATTTTACGCCCTTTATGTAGCCCGCCTGTCAGATACAATTTTTATCTCCTTTTTATAAAATAAATTTACCATGAAAAAAATTATAGTTATAGGAGGCGGTGCGGCAGGTGCTAAAGCCGCTTCAAAAGCGAAAAGATTAGAGCCGAAAAACCATGTGGAACTCTATACAAAAGGGGATGTCATAGCTTATTCTTTGTGTGGTTTACCTTATTATATAGAGGGTTCTGTTAAGGATATAAATAAATTAATCGTAAGAACACCCGAAGAATTTATAGAAAATGGTATACAGGTCTTTTTAAACAGTGAACTTCAAGAGATAATACCCGATAAAAACTGTGTCTTAATAAACAATAACCATATATTTTATGATGAGCTGATACTTGCAACCGGGGCAAGTGTTAAAATACCTGATATTGAAAATATTAATGCCAATAATGTTTTTACTCTTCATTCAATACAAAACGGAATTGATATTAAAAATGCCATGCAAAAAGCTAAAAGCGTGTTAATTATAGGGGCGGGCTATATTGCAGTTGAGCTAATAGAAGCGTTTATTGCAAATAATCTTAAAGTAAGCGTTGTTGAAGTGAATACAAGAATTTTTTCCGATTTTGATGAAGATTTTTCAGTTGCAATTCAAAAAATTATCTCGGATAAATGTGCTCGCAATTTAGACTTTTATCTTGGTGCAAAAGCAACTAAATTTACAACTGATGAAAAATATAACTTTAAAAGCGCAATTTTAGATGATGAAAGTGAAATTTTTGCGGATTTTTGCATACTTGCAACAGGAACAAAACCCAATGTTGAAATTGCAAGAAAAGCGGGAATACAAACAGGTGTAACTGGTGCAATTTATGTCGATAATAAGATGAGAACATCAATTTCAAACATATACGCTTGCGGCGACTGTGCGCAAAAGTATTACATCATAACCCGTCAGCCGACATACATAGGACTTGGAACAATTGCAAACAAAGAAGGCAGGGTTGCTGCAATTAATGCAACCTCAAAAGACTATTTTGAAAACTTTGACGGGGTTTTAAATTCTACAATTACAAAGTTTTTTGAATATACCATATCTAAAACGGGTTTATCTTATCAAAATGCTCTTGAAGTTTCAAAAAATGTTAATCTTGAACCAATTCAAGCGACTGTTTCAAAAAAAGACAAAGCTTCATATATGCCGGGCGCTTCCGAGATAAAAATTAAATTAACTGCGGATAAAAGAAGCGGTGAATTACTTGGCGCTCAAGCACTCGGAACGAGAGATAACGTTGCTCAAAGAATTAACACAATAACTTCTGCGCTAAAATCAAGACTTACGGTTGAACAGCTTTTACATCTTGACCTGCCTTACGCTCCGCCTTTTTCAAGTTCAATAGACCCGATTTTAACTGCCTGCTATAAATTAAAAGAACAATTATCCAAATAAAAATAAAAAGCCATAGTTAATATAACTATGGCTTTTAAATTGCACATATTACAGGATACTTTTATTTCAACTTATCTTACGATAGTTTTATTGTTGAATTTTGAATTTCAGAGCTTATTGCGTCAGATACAGCACTCATTTCTTGAGATATTGCTTCCATTTGTGCTTCAACATCCGTTTGTTCCATATCAAGCTCAAGCTCTCTGTCTGCTGCTTCTTCTTCAGCCATAGCCATTTCATCATCATACATACTGTTGATTAAATCTTTTTGAGTATTGTATTTATTTTGATAATCGCTAAGTTCATTTAATTGATCTGCCGTTAAAGGACTTGTTTCAGTCGTTCCGTCATCATTTGTTGTTTTGTTTGCGTCATAAATACTCTGCTTATCATTGTTGTATTGTTCAAGAGCTTGCGCAAGTTCATATCTTTTTTTGTTGTTAATTTCAGAACTTGCAGATTGTTTTTCTCTTGCCATTGCTCTTTTTTCTCTTGAGAGTTGTAAATCTCTCAATTGATAAAATGCATGAGCAGACTTTAGTTCTTTTTTGCGTAAGGTAAGCGTAACCCATCCCATAATATAACCCCTTTCTCTCCCTTGGTTATTTAGTGCAATTTATACAATTTAAGTTAAGTTAAACTCGAAATAAAGTTTAATATTTATTTTTTGATATCCCTACAAATAAATAAAGTAAAATTGAACTTTGAAATTGCCAATTTTACTTTATTTGTTAAGAAATATTAAGATTTATACAGAGTGAAAGAGATTAATAACAGTTAGTATAACCTTATACTTTAGCCTTATAACAACCGTTAATATCTTTATTACGACAACTTAATAGCTGTATTGCTTATTTCCTGGCTTGCCGAGTCTTTAACAGAGTTGTATTCTGTCGTGATTGCTTCAAGCTGAGTTTCGATATCCGTTTTATCCTGTTCGTATATCAAATCTTCATCTGCAGCCATTTGCTCATTAAGTTCGGATTCTTCGTCGTAGTATAATTTTTTATCGTTGATATCTTCAGTTTTTTGTTCTATTAAGGTGTTTAAGCTTTCTTCCATTACGTCAATAGAAGCTTGCAATTGTTCGGATGTTGAATCTTTATATGCAGATTCACTTTCAGCCAAACTTGTCATTAATTCTTGTTCTTCATCCGTTAATTCGCTGCCGTCTTCTTCTTTTTTGCGAACGGATTTTAGAGTTTTTGCATAATTTAGAGTGTCTTGCAGCTCTTCTTTTCTTGCGTTGTAAGATTCCATAATCTGCTGGATTTCAACTCTTTGATTGTTTTGAATTTTTGTTGACTCGCTTTGATAGTAGCGAGCTCTTTGCCTTTGCTCTCTTGAAACTTGTAAAAGACGTAGTTGATAATACGATCTAGCGCATTGGTCTTCTTTTGAGCGACAATTTAATGTAACCCATCCCATAGTAAACCTCTTTCCCCTTGGTTTTGTATATTTCTTTGTGTGTTATAAACCCTACATATAAATAAAGTATTTTTATTTCAAATTATTGCTTTTTTAAAAAAATTATTGTAATATTTCTTAACAATTTTTGTATGTTTTTTTACTATAATTATTTTATGAAAAAGATTATTGTTATATCCGGAAAACAATACAGCGGTAAAGATACTCTGGCTAAAATTCTTTTGGGTAAGCTTGAAGGTTTTAAAAGAATAGGTCTGGGGGATGCTATTAAGCTTGAGTATAGTAAAAAAACAGGGCTTAGCTTAGAGGAAATTGAGAAAAATAAACATTTATACCGCAGCGAGCTTATTAAACTCGGAAATGAGGGAAGGGCTAAAGCAGATGATTTTTGGCTCTCAAAGCTTTCTAATATGGATAAAATTATTGTTCC
>CANPYC010000060.1 GCA_947587615.1 Candidatus Gastranaerophilales bacterium
CCTAATGTTAGAGGGGTAACGTCTAACAATACGATATCTTTAACTTCACCTGCCAGAACGCCCGCTTGAATAGCGGCACCAACAGCAACTACTTCATCAGGGTTAACTGATTGGTTCGGGTCTTTTCCGGTGTAATCTTTAACCAACTGTTGAACGGCAGGAATACGAGTTGAACCGCCTACTAAAACTACTTCGTTTAAGTCGGATTTTGAAATACCGGCGTCTTTAATAGCTCTTTCAACCGGGGTTTTACATCTTTCCAATAAGTCATGAGATAAATCTTCAAATTTAGCTCTTGTTAAAGAAATATCCAAATGTTTCGGACCGTTAGCGTCAGCCGTGATAAAAGGAAGATTGATATTTGTTTCAACAACTGAAGATAGTTCGCATTTTGCTTTTTCAGCGGCTTCTTTTAATCTTTGCATTGCCTGTTTATCGTTTCTCAGGTCAATTCCTTCTTGTTTTTTAAATTCATCGCATAACCAATCAATAATTTTTTGGTCAAAATCATCACCGCCAAGGTGTGTATCACCCGATGTTGATAGAACTTCATGAACACCATCGCCGATTTCTAAAACAGAAACATCAAAAGTACCGCCCCCAAGGTCGAATACTAAAACTTTTTCGGATGTTTTCTTTTCAAGCCCGTAAGCCAGAGCTGCCGCAGTTGGTTCGTTTACGATACGAAGAACGTCTAAACCTGCGATTTTACCTGCGTCTTTTGTTGCTTGTCTTTGAGCGTCATTAAAGTAAGCAGGAACCGTGATAACAGCGCTTGTTACTTTTTCACCCAAATAATTTGAAGCGTCATCAGCCAATTTTCTTAAAATCATTGCTGAAATTTCTTGCGGGGTATAGTTTTTACCGTCAATATTTTTCTTATAATCTTCGCCCATGTGACGTTTGATTGAAATTATCGTATTATCAGGGTTTAAAATAGCTTGACGTTTAGCCAGTTGTCCGACTAATCTTTCTCCATTTTTTGTAAAACCGACAATAGAGGGGGTTGTTCTTGAACCTTCAGCGTTTGCAATAACGGTTGGTTTTCCGCCTTCCATAACTGCAACAACCGAGTTTGTCGTCCCTAAGTCGATACCGATTGTTTTAGCCATAATTAATATATCTCCTTATGATTAATATTTTCTTATGATTTAAACATAACACCGTTTTTTGAAATAATTAAAAAAATAAACAATTTCTTAATTTTTTAAATTGAAATAATAAATATAACATTCTAAAAGGTTGTAAAACAGGAAAAAATTTTATTTTTATGTTAAAATTATTCCGTTATGCCGCATTTTTTTATTAAACAAGAGCAAATAAAAGATAATATCATTAATATAAACTCTGATGAACTTTCTAAAAATGACATCAACAGTTGTGATTTTTTTCATATCACAAAAGCCCTAAGAGCTAAAATCGGCGAAAAATTAAAGTTTATTGATGAAAACAAAGTTCTATACAGCGCTCAAATTCTTGAAATCACAAAAAAAAGTTTGAAATGCTCTGTTTTATCAAAAGAAAAATCAAATAGGTTCTTAGAGTATGATTTATGCTTAGTTCAAAGTGTTCTTATGAATGACGCTCAAAACCTTGCGATTGCAAACGCTACTCAAGCGGGTGTTAGGGAAATTTATCCCGTAATTACAAAAAACTCGAGTGTTTCAATTGAAAACGCAAAAGAAAAAATTGAAAAATGGCAAAAAATTGCATACGAAAATTTTAAACAGTGCGAAAGAGCAGACCTTGTTAAGATTAATAATGTTTCAAATTTAGATGTTTCAAATTTAAACAGCGCTTCAGGGAACGTTTTGGGGAACTTTTCAATTAAAAATACCATAATTTTTGCGGAAAAATTACAAAATTCAACTTTAGATAGCTGTATAGCTGACATTGATAAAAATGAAAAAATTGCTCTTGTAATAGGGCCTGAGGGCGGTTTTTCGGATGATGAATTTGAATTTTTTATAAAAAAAGGCTATAAACTAACCTCTTTGGGTTCAATGATTTATAAAGCTCCAAACGCTATTGTTGCAGGCGTTTCAAATATTGTATCGAGGCTTGAAAAATGAATTTAGATGAAGTATTAAGCACTCAATTTAGAAAAATAGAAGATATTTTAAAAAAACATCAAGTCTATTTAGTTGGGGGATATTTAAGAAATTATTTTTTAAAAAACGAGCTCTCATACGATAAAGACCTTGTTTGTCTTGATAATTCAAAAATTTTAGCTTTGGAAATTGCAAAAAAGCTTGATGGGACTTTTATTGAACTGGATAAGGAAAATCAAATTTATAGAGTTGTTTTAAAAGATAAAAAGAATTTTTTTGATATCTCTCTTGCGCTTGAAAATGATATTTTAAAAGACGCAAAAAGAAGAGATTTTACAATTAATTCTATTTTTTATGACCTAAATAAAAAAGAAATATTTGACCCGCTTGATGGAATAGGGGATATTAAAAAAAGAATAATAAAAACTTATGATTTAAACAACTTAAAAGATGACCCTTTAAGGTTTTTAAGGCTTTATCGCTTTATATCTTTAACGGGTTTTGAAGCAGATAGGGAATTGAGCGAATTTTGCAGGAATAATTTTGAACTTGTATTTAATTGCGCAAAAGAGCGAATTAATTATGAAATTATTCAAATGTTTGAAGGAAGTTATATATCTCAAACTCTTTTAAAAATGTATGATGATGGAACTTTAGAGAAGCTTTTTCCTTTTGTTAAAGAAATTAAAAGAGTTCCTTCTAATTCTCATCATCATCTTGATCTTGTTCATCATTCAATTGAAACGGTTAGAAATATCAGAATAAATAAACCTGTATTAAAAATCGCCGCTTTTTATCATGACATAGGGAAACCCTCAACCTGGACAATTGAGCCAAAAGGCAGACATAGATTTATCGGGCATGATATTAAAGGAGCGCAGATTGTAAAAAGTGAACTTGAAAAGTTGAAATTTTCAAATAAACAAATAAGCTATATTCAAAAGATGATAAAGTATCATATTTACCCTGCAACGCTAATCCATGCCAACGACACCAAAAAGGATAACAACAATAAGGCTTTTGCAAGGTTTATAAGAAAATTAGGCTCAGATACCCCTGATGTAATTGAACTATCAAGAGCAGACAGGTTAAGCGCAAGAGGCAGTGCCGTTAGTGAACAAATGGTTCAAGAAGCGCTAAATCATCTTGATAACCTTTTAAATTACTATAATGAAGTTAAAAATATGGCGCAAAATCCAAAAAGTCTGCTTGATGGGAATGAAATAATGCAAATATTAAACATAAAACCCTCAAAGCTTCTTGGAGAAATTATTGAAAAATTAATTGAAGCTCAATTATCAAACAGCGTTAAAACAAAAGAAGAAGCAATTGAGTTTGTTAAAAATATTGGAATATAGCTGAATTAATTAATAATTAATTAATAATTAATTAATTATTGGGGCAAAAAATAAAGCCGCTAAAAGCGAAACTTTCAACGGCACTAAAAATTAAACAATAGAGGAGAATAAGGAAAACTTCTCTTTACTCTTGCGCAAATACTCTTGCTGCAAGAGCGTTTGTTTGTGCTGCGCTAAACAAACCCGGGAATTCTTGAGATATAGCGTTTGCCGCAACATTAACTCCGTTATCAAATTCTTTCATCATGGCTTCAATGTCTGCTATTCTGTCATCTGTTAAATATTTAGAAACATCGGGGATATCTGAAATCGGATTTAAATTAATCTGAGCTGCATTTTGAGCCCCTACAATATTCATTGCGCTAAAAACTTGTTCGGGATTAATATTTTTATTATCTTGTGCTTTGCTTTCCGATTTTGGGTTTTCTTGAGCTTCTTTTAAATTATTTCTTTTTGCATTTGGTCTTGAATTACCTATTGAGTAATTACCAAATTTTACATGGTTAACATCCATTTTATTGCTCCTTATTCTTAAAACTTTATTGTCTATGTAATAAATATCGTCAGAATTTCAATAAACTTTAGTAATTATTAAATTATTTTTACATTTGTTAACATAAAAATAAAAATCAAAAGCAAAGTTTAATTTAATGTTATAATTTCTAATATTAAGTAAAAGGAGAACGGATTATGGAAAAAGTTGAAAAATTTCAATTGATTTTATCTTGTACGATTATCAGTTTAGGAATTTTAATTTCTTCCTTGGTTTTTGCGTCTAAAATTCAACAAAATGAAAACATTACCGTTACCGGTTCGGCTTCTAAAATTATTAAATCAGACAGTGCGAAACTTGGTTTTTCAATTCAGGCAAGAGCAATAAACCAAAAAGAAGCATTTAATGCAATTAAAAAACAAATTCCGATTGTTATAGAGTACCTTAACTCAAAAGGTATAGCAAAAGAAGATATGGAATTACAAACACTAAGCGGCTACAACAACTACAGACGTGACCTAAAAGGCTATATGACGGATGACATTGCTTCATATACCGCCAATCAAACTTTTAACATTAAATCAAAAGATGTTGAAAAAATTAAAGAAATTTCAAACGATATTCAAACTCTTGTAAATAAAGGAATAAATATTGAAAGCGTGTATTCTCCCGAGTATTTTTACTCTGATTTAGCTTCAATTAAAGTTGATTTATTAAAAGAAGCAACGCTTGACGCTAAACAAAGAGCGGAGTCAATGCTTAATGCTGCAGGGGCAAAGGTTGGTAAGGTTAAATCAATGAGAATGGGGGTTTTTCAAATAACTGCGCCTGATTCTACAATGGTGTCGGATATGGGGATAAATGATACTTCTTCAATTGATAAGAAAGTAACAGCTGTTGCAAATGTTGTGTTTAATGTTAAATAGAAAAGAAATACGGTTCTAAATAAATTAAAAGTGAATAAATAAGATTAAATCGGGTTTGAGCTCAAACCCGATTTAATTTGCGTTAGGTGTTAGATGTAAATTTTGGTTTTAGGTTATTGGGTAGGTTATCCCCATTTTAGAAAGTGGTAACAACAGAGTATACATACCTTATTGTAATTAGAAGAAACATCAAGACAGGGTTTTAATTTTAATTTTGGCAGAATGTTTTGATAGAGTAAAGTCCGCTAAACGGTTGTTTATAATGATGGATAAGAGCAAACATATTCCAAATTTGCGGTCATTATAAGGGCGAGTTATTGTACACATGCAATTAAAGCTTAGAAAATGATGGCTAAAGTCCGCCATATAATAATTAAATGCCGCAGGGCAGATTTTAGTCTACCAACAATCGATTAATTATATTATAATTTTGTTAATAAGCAAATAAGCAACAGTCGAAAGGTAAAATTATGCAAGAATTTATTATCAAAGGACAAGTTGAAGAAAAAATCGAAGAATTAAAAAAATTTATTGAAAATGCACCGAAAGAAAATGAAATTCAAATGATAGTTGATACCGGTGTTGAAGTTAAACTAAACGAAGTAATGGTTGAAACCGCTAAAATTTCTCAATTATTTGATAAAGATAGAAAAGTAAACTTTAACTGTAACACTGATGGCGATTTAGACAAAAAAGAAATAATAATAACTATAAAAATATAATTTTTTATAATCAAAACTTTTGCTTGTTTTAGTAATATGCGGTCACATAAAATTTTTAAAATATGACCGCAATTGGCGTATATTGATGTCATACTAATAAATAAAATAAACGCTATGACATTATATTACATAAGTCCGAAGCGGACTTTAAATGCTCTCAGGTAAAATAATGAAAAATACTACAACAAGCAAAGCAAAAAAATTAACCGTAGGAATCAGATATGCTGATGATGTTAATTTTGATTTAGAAAAATGTTCGGATAAAAATTTAATTTTAGATTTATTAAAAAACCACAAACCAAAAAAGATTAAAAATATTGATACAAGAGGTTCATACTGGTCTTTTGGAGATATTAATAATTTTTGTTATGTAATAGACGGATGTGAAATTTGTCTATCTGATATTTTTGGTCCTTTAATGGGTTTTTGCGAATTTTTAGAGCAAGTTGCATATTATGATAATAAAAAAGTTGTTTATCCTTTTGATGATGAAAGTTCAACCCTTGTTTTAACTTCAATTCCTGTTGATGAGGATAATATAAGGTTTACGATTTTCCCTTATGACTTTTATAGCGAGCAAAAAATCGCTAAAGATATTGTCATAAATAAATATAGCTTCATAAAACAAATGAGAGATTTGGTTTGCAGGTGCAAATATATTGCAAAATCCGATAAAGAAGTTAAATATCATTCTTATCTTATAAAGGAAGCAAAATTTTATATTGAGATACTGGATAGTTACCTAAAAAACCCTGAAAAATTTAAAAAAACGCACACAATCCCTAAAAAAATAAGGATATTTGATGTAGGTTATAAAAAACAAAATAAAGATTGGGAATTTAAAATTTATTTTGAAGACGATAAAGAAAGTAATATTGAATATTGGCAAAAGCTAAAACAAGCAGGCATTATTGAAAAATATGATTTTTTTGAACAATACCCTAAAGATAATTACTGTTTTAACGAAAAAGACAATAAAAGAATATTTTATAAAACAAAAAAAGAATTAAAAGCCAAAACCAATATAAAAGAAAGAGAGGAGAAAAACTGGGTATATTCAAAATTTACTAAAAAATGGTATTCAAATGATGAAATAATGCCAATACCTGAAATAAAACCTATTGTTTTAGAAAATTTTAACCTTGATATAAGTGTTGATAGGGAATGCCACTCAAACCAATGGAGAACAATAGATGAATATTTATATAAATTATCAAATATTTATAATAAATCAAAATGGATAGGTGTAGATTGTATTTTAACTATCCAAAATAATGGTAGTATTTATACAAATGAATTTGAATATGGAATATTAACCGACAGGTTTTTAAAACGATTAGAGGGAAATACTTCTTTTCGCTTTATTAATCATATAAACAGAAATTCTAAAATTCATATATGGAACACGAATGACGGCTATTTTTTGGCTTATACGGATAACAAAAAGGAAGGAGAAAAAAGCCTTCTATATAAAATTAAAAAAGATGAATTTATTAAAAAAACTAAAACTGCACTTTTAAAAATAAAAAGACAGGTGAACTTTTTTAAATCTAAAAAAGATTTATTAGCAAATAAAGCAGGCTTTAATTTTGAAAATAAATCTGATTTTTATATTTTAGATGAATTAAAAGAAAAGAATGCTAAAGAAATTAAAAAAAT
>CANPYC010000061.1 GCA_947587615.1 Candidatus Gastranaerophilales bacterium
TTGAAAAATTTGATGAAATTTACTATTTTAAGCCAAATTAAGGATTAAAAAAAGAAAGTTTTTTTGCTATTATCAAAAAATGGAAAATTTGGTTCAATATCTTTTAGATAATTCTAAAATTGAAATTGAAAAAAGATTTTTGCAAAGAAAATTTAAAAGGTATAGATGTGCCTTTTTTAGAGAAATAAATTCGCACTATTTTTTCTTTCGAGCAAAGCAAGACGGTGTTGCAATAGATTTTAGAGCGGGTGAATTTATAAAAATATTTATTTATACTGATTTGGGAGTTTTTGTTTTCCCAAGTAAAGTTGTTGAAGTAAGACAAAAATTGTTAAAAATTCAAAAACCGCTTAACTTCAGAAGAATTCAAAGAAGAAAAATTACAAGAGCACCGATTAAAACCCATGCAATAATTGAATTTATTAAGAATTCTTCGTTTTATAGGCGCAGCGTAACAGTGAACGACATAGGCGGCGGCGGAATTTCCATAAACACGAATGAAGACTTGAGAAATGTTGAAAAAATTAAAGTAAAATTTGAAACAGGTAATAAAACTATTTACGCTAATGCTCAAGTTGTAGAAGTAAGGCAATATGTAAAACCAAAAGAAGCTATTTACAAAGTGAGCATAAAGTTTATTACTTTAAACGAAAATGAACTTGAACATATTATGAAACAATGTATAAAGTGTCAGCTAAAAGCAAGAAAGAAACATAGAGGTATTTATGATTAAAAAAGTTATGTCATTGAGTTTACTTACGGTATTGTCTATCTCAATGAATTTACCGATTTATGCTTATCAAAGTGAAGATGCGGATATTGAACATTTAAAAACACCTGAAGAGAACTCTAAAATCGATCTTGTTAAAATTACGGAGGGCGGAAATATTATTCAAAAAGAAAATTATCTGGAAGTTGTTTTTGCGCAGAATTTTAACTCTAAATATTATAAAACGGGCGATTATGTTCAATTTGTTTTCAATCAGGATGTAAAAACAAAAGAAGGTACACTCTTAATTCCTTGTAACTCCTCTTTAGTAGCAAGAATTTCCTGTATAGAAGAACCGAAGTGGTTTTCAAGAAATGCAAAAGTATTTATGGAATTTACGCATATTCTCTTGCCTGATGGAACAAATATCCCTGTTGCACTTGAGCTTGCAAATAAGAAAAAATATTTCCAGGAAGGCGCTAAAGAAACGGCAGGGAAAATCGGAGCTTATACATTATCTATCGGCGCTGTCGGTTCGGGTCTCGGGGCTGCAATCGGAGTTGCAGCAGGTCATACTATTACAGGTTTAATCATAGGCGGTTCAATTGGAGGCGGTGTCGGGCTTGTTTCTGGTGTAGTATCTCCTGGGCTTCACTACAAAGCTAAAAAAGGCGAAAAAGTTATACTCGAGCTTCAAGATAATTTAAAACTCCCTGCTTGTCCTTAGACAAATTGATATTATTTTTTTATAAAATTTATATAATCATATAGAAGTATGCAAATAATAAAAAGAAAATTTTTATAAACTTGCATACTTCTTTATAACTATATTAACTTTAGTAAATTTTACACAAATGTACTAATACTATATGATTATTTTTTATTATAATTTATGTTATAAATAGATTACATGAATTGTATAGAAAATCGGAGGCAATTTTAAAATGGTGCAAAAAATAGGGCAGTTTGTCTTTATGCTTCACTCCCACTTGCCATATTACAGAATGGCAGGTATGTGGCCTTTTGGCGAGGAGTGTTTATATGAATGTATGGAAGAAACATACGTTCCTTTGTTGAATATGATTTCAGAATTGTATGATGAAGGAATAAAAGCAAAATTGACAGTTGGAATTACTCCGATTTTAGCTGAACAATTAAACGATGAACACTTGAAACAAGGTTTTATTGAATATCTTGATTCAAGAATTAAAGCTGTGTCAGAAGATTTAGAAAGATATCCTAACCCTGAAGTAGCTCACAGCCAACATTTAAAATATCTGGCAAAATATTATTTTGATTGGTACAACAGAATTAAAGATTTATTTATTAATAAATTTAATAAAGATTTAATTGCAGGTTTTAAAAAATATCAAGACCTCGGTTGTATTGAAATTACAACTTCGGGCGCAACACACGGTTTTTCTCCGTTACTTGCAACGGATACAAGCTTAAATGCTCAATTTAAAGTAGGGTCTGATACAACAAAACGTTTATTCGGTAAAAAAGCAAAAGGGTGCTGGCTTCCTGAATGTGCTTATCGTCAAGGCTATGAATTTGTTGGCAAAGACGGCAAGAAAAAATGGCGCCCCGCAATTGAAGTAACATTGCAAAATAATGATATAGAATACTTTTTCACTGAATCCCATGTAATAGAAGGTGGAAACTCTATCGGAAACCGTAGGAACATTGGCGTTTACGGAAATATTGAGTATATACCATTACCAAAAAGAGAGGCAACAGGATACGATACATACAGCGCTTATTGGTTGCCTGATGCACAAGTTGCCGTGATGGGTAGAAACGATAGAGCAGGTTTTCAGGTATGGTCAGCGGCAGACGGATACCCCGGGGATGGATGTTATAGAGAATTTCACAGAAAAGATTGCAATTCAGGCATGCACTATTGGAGAATAACTTCATCCACAACAGACCTTGGTGATAAAATGCTCTATGACCCTGTGCTTGCAATGAACCAGGTTAATTCAAATTCCGATCACTATACAAATTTAATCTATCATCTTTTGAATGATTACAAGAATGCTCATAACGGCAAGGAAGGTCTTGTAATGGTTTCATTTGATACGGAATTATACGGTCACTGGTGGTTTGAAGGAATTGAATTTATTAAACAGGTTATAACCAAATTAAATAAATATGTTCCTGAAGTTGAAATGATGACGGCAGGTGAATATTTAACCGCTCATCCGCCAACTGAGGCTATTCAAATTCCTGAGTCAAGCTGGGGGCAGGGCGGACATTTCTGGGTATGGCAAAATCATTTAACGGAGTGGATGTGGCCGATAATCCATGCAAGCGAAAAAAGAATTATGGATATTGTTTCAAAATATGAAAATATTCCATCCGATAAATTATTGCATAGAGCCTTAAATCAAATGGCAAGAGAAGAATTATTGCTTCAAAGCTCTGATTGGCCCTTCTTAATTACAACATGGCAAGCAAAAGATTACGCAACCGACAGATTTAGAGAACATGTTCAAAGATTTGAAGAAATTGCGGATATGATTGAAAATAATGCAATTGATAATGAAAAATTATCTAAAATCGAGTCAATCGACAACTGCTTCCCTGATATTGATTACAGAGTATATCTGCCGATTGAAGAAGGCGTAATTCCGCAGCAAGAGAAAAAATTAGCGCCATTGTATGCTAATAAATAAAATAAATATAAAATTTTATAAATTATAAATGCTCTCTTAATTAAGAGGGCATTTATGTTTGTTTATTTGTTTATATTCTTTACTAAAATTTTTTTTAAAAATATAATAAAACTAATATAAACTTGCAAAGGAAAATTTTTTAAGGAATTATGAAAGAAACAAAAAAATATTTTAATAATATCGATTTTTTAAGATTTTTGATGATTTTAGAAATCATTATGTTTCATCTTTTTTTCGGAAATTCATTGTTCATGCAAGCCTCTACCCCTCCCCTCTATGAGTTGAATAAAGTTTATGTTTATTTGCATAAATGCGTGGGTACTTATGGCTGTATGGCAAATGATTTCTTTTTTATTGTTTCGGGGTTTTTTCTAAAATATAACTTTAATAAAACGCTAAGTTTCATTGGCTTTATTAAACAAAGAGTGATAAGGCTTTTACCCGTGCTTTTGGGAGTATATATTATTTATTTTTTAATGTCAAAAATCGGTCTTATAACATTCAAAAAATATGATAATCTTTTTGTTTTACTTTTTTTAAATAACTCGGGCTTAATGCTTCAAGGAACAAATATAGGCGGAAGCTGGTTTGTATCGGCACTTGTTTTTGCTTCGGGTTTTTATTTTTATCTTTATAAACATTTTCAAAAATATATCTGCGATTTTATAACTTGCCTTGCGACAATTTTTTCTTATGCTTTTTTAATACATGTAAATGAGGGAAAAATTGACATAAATCCTCTTGCAACTTACTATAATTTTATTAATGCGGGTATTTTGCAGGCTTTAGCAGGACTTGGGCTCGGGATAATAATTTTTAATCTTTATTCAGACTATAAAGATAAGTTCAGCGAGAATTTTAAGGATAAGAAAAAAGCAAAGCTTCAAACTTTGTTATTCAGCGCTTTTGAAGTTTATATTTTAATTTTTTTAATTAATAATATGACGTTTCATAAAATCAGCTTTAATAATGAGATTATATTCATACTTGGTTTTTGCGTTTTAATCTTTTTATTTTTAATTAAAAGAGGTATAATTTCAAAAATTTTAGACTGCAAATTATCAAAAGAGCTTGGAAAATATACCTATTCAATTTTTTTGGTGCATGGAATAGTAATAAGCTTTTTATGTAACTTTTTTTATAAAACTCATACTCAATTTGCGTATAATCATCCGATATTACAAATTGTAATTATTATAATTTTGAGTTTTGCTGCGGGAGTTATGATGTTTCATCTTGTTGAGCGCCCTATGGTATCTTTTTTAAAGAGAATTAAATAATTTAGATGTTATAAAATTCCTTGCAATAATTTATGGTTTATTAATATAATAAATTGAGCGAGGAAAGTTATATGGATAAAAAATCAAATAAACTATATATTGTAATGTATCATTATATTAAAGATTTTACCAATCCTCTGTTTAAAAATTTTAAAAATTTAAAAGGATTAGACGCTGATTTATTTGATCTACAGCTTGATTTTTTCTCTAAAAATTTTAATGTTTTAACTATGCAAGAAACAATTTCAGCTCTCGAGGGGGGGGGTCTAGAAGAAAATTCAATGCTTTTAACTTTTGATGATGGCTACTATTGTCATTATAGCGCTGCCTATCCGATTTTAAAAAAGCACAACATGCAGGGTTCATTTTTTATTCCCGCTAAAGTACTTGATAAAAAAGACAAGTTATTAAGCACAAATAAAATTCATTTGCTTCTTGCAAATGCAGATATTAACAAGATTTATTTTGAACTTTATTCAATTCTTGTTAAAAAAGGTTTTAATGACCCCGATAGTCTTGTTAAAAAATATTTTACAATGAACAGATATGACGACCCTAAGACTGTTTTTGTTAAAACCGTTTTACAGAATCTTGAACCTTTAGAGTTAAGAGAAGAACTTGTTGATAATTTGTTTAATAAGTTTGTAGAATCGAGCGAAGCTTCACTTGCTAAAGAGCTGTATATGAACGAGGAACAAATTAAAGAATTAATTAACGGCGGAATGTTTATAGGCTCTCACGGTTATAGGCACGACAGATTAGGCAATATGAGCAAGGATGAAATCATAGAAGATATTGATAAATCTTTAGATATATTATCTCAATTTATTGATTTAAATTGCTGGGTTATGAATTATCCCTTCGGACATGCAAATAAAGATGTTGCCGATTATGTTGAAAAAAGAGGCGCTCGCTTTGCAGTTACAACACAGCCTTTTGTGGCAAATTTAAATTTTGATAATAAATATCTTCTTCCAAGGCTTGATTGTAACGACTTCCCGCCAAAGAGCGAAAATTATAAAACCGATAAAGTTGAAAGAGAACTATGTTTGAAATAAAAACTCCTCAAATTAATGCAAACGACACAACATATTTAATTAATGAAATATTTTTTGAAAACGGCGATTATGTAAAAAAAGGCGATGTAATTGCTTCAATTGGTTCTTCTAAAACCGTGAACGACCTTGAGAGCGAATTTAGCGGCTATATTTATTTTACAAAACAGCCTTTTGATGAAATTGAAGCGGGAGAGTCTTTTGCATTCTGTTTTGAAACAAAAGAGGAATATGAAAAGTATCTGTCAAATTCAAACAATACTTCAAAAGAGCAAGAAATAAAAAGTTATGTCTTAACTAAGCCTGCGCAAAAATTTGCCCTTGAGAATAATATTGAGGAAGCTCAAATTCTTAGTTTGAATAAAAAAATTATCAAAACACAAGATTTGCAAGAGCTTTTATTAAGGCTCGAGGAAGCTAAAAAAGAGCAAAATAATAACGATTTAATAAAAAATCTTCCTTATAATCAAATTCAAAGTGCTAATGTTGTTATAAAGTCGCATAGAGAAATCCCTCAAGCGTTTCACTTAATTAAAGCGGATTGTACAAAATGCGAAGAATTTTTAAAAGAATATATTGAAAAAACAGGTTTAATAATAGGATACGGAGAAATTACAACCGTAATTTTATCCGAACTTTTTAGCGAATTTCCTTTAATGTTTTCAAAATATGTAAAAGAGAATAAAGTATGTTATGCTGCTTATCCGATAATTGGTATAACAATGGATACCGGGGCGGGTCTTTTTATGCCTTCAATAAGTTGTAAGGAGGCTATTTCTCTTGATGAAACGGCCGAGATTATGTTTGATTATAAAATGAAATCTGTTGATAATTCTTTTGAAGCTCAAGACTTAAAAGAGGGTAATATTTCAATAAGCTATAATCCGAAAAAGAATATTATAAGCGTAGTTCCGATTGTATTTCCAAACCAAAGCGCTATGGTGAGTGTTTGTTCTCCTTCTTTAGAGCTTGCTTTTGATGAGAATAAAAATATTATTGAAAAAAGCTTTTTATACATAGGGCTTGCTTTTGATCATAGGGTTATAAACGGAAGCAGCGCAATGGAATTTTTGAGCAGAATTTCAGAGAAAATTGAAAAACTTGATTTTAGAATTGCTAAGAAAGCGGGATAATTTATGCAGGTAGAAGAAATAGTAGCTAAAGTTTTTAAGATTGATAAAGATAGGGTTAATGATGAAACCTCGCCTAAAAACTGCGAACAGTGGACAAGTTTAAATCATTTAATATTAATAAAAGAAATAGGTAAAAACTATAATATCAAACTATCTTTTGGGGAAATTAAAACAATAAAAAAAGTGTCGGATATAAAAAATCTGCTTAAAGAAAAAGGTGCTTAAAATGAATAAATATTCAGATTTTGACCTTTTATTGATGTTAAAAATCAGATATTTTGAACTTACTTTATTGGATTTATTTTCAAAAGGCTTAATAAAAGG
>CANPYC010000062.1 GCA_947587615.1 Candidatus Gastranaerophilales bacterium
GAAGAAGTAAATGAAGAAACTAATGAAGATATCAAAGAAGATATAAACGAAGAAGTAAATGAAGAAACTAATGAAGATATCAAAGAAGATATAAACGAAGAAGTAAATGAAGAAGTAAATGAAGAAACTAATGAAGAGAAAGAAGAGGAAGAAACCGAAACGCAAACAACACCGGAAAAAGATTCTTCCGATATCGACTTAGAAAGTTTTGACCCTGTTTTAGGTTCATCAGTTCAAGAGGTTCTTGACAATATCAAGCTTCCTGATGAAAATGAAGAGGATGAAAAAAAAGTAAAATTAATTAATGATATTCTATCGAATGCAAAAGCAAAGTTTGAGCTTTCCTTAAAAAACCAAAAGAAAGAAGAAAAAGAAGATTCAAACAAAGAGGCTTTGGGAAACAATGCACAAATTAAACAAAATATAATTCAAGAAACAGAAACAACAGACAATCAAGAAGAAGTAAAAAATATAAATCCTGCTAAACCTGAAACAATTGCGCAAGAACAAATATTGCTAAAAGAAGAAAACAATGACACAGCAAAAATTGTCGAAAAAGAAGATAAAAAACAAAAAAATATTGAAACAGTGAGTTTTGTATCAAAAGACCCCAAAGATATTCCCGCAATAAAAAATATAAAAATAGAAGATACGGATAATCTAAAAAATCAAAATCCTCAAAGAATAGTTGATAAACAAGTAAAAATCAGTGCCAATCTGCCAAGCAATGATGAATTGATTTTTATTAATAAAAATCCTGACAAGGCAAACAAAAGAGAAATAATTTCTTTCAAATCCGAAAATAATTCTTCTGCTTTAGAAGAAACAACAAATAACACAAAAAACGACGATATTCAAAACAATCAAAATGATATCAATATTAAAGCGCAAGATGAACAAAATGTTGAAAATGAACAAACACATACAAAAAAGAATGAATCAGCTGGCTTATTTACAAATACAAGACTAATTCTTAATACAAACAGCCCCTCTGTCGATGTTGATAAAATATGCTCTGATGCACTTAAAGAGCAAATGGCACAAGAGAATATGCGCCAGATAAAAAAAGTGATGATTGATGCGGACTCTAAAAAAAGAGAAGAAATGAACAGATATCTTTTAAGTGAATTAGGGGTTATAAAAAAAGAGGCTTTAAAAGCGGAAAATAATACGGAAATTGAAGCGGATACCAAGGCAGAAATTAATAATTCTTCAAACACTGCCGTTTTTAATAATGCAGATGATAATATTGATGATTTGGTTAATATGGTAAGCAAAGAAATTGATACTTTGAATTACGAAAGGGAAAACGCTTTAAAAAATAAGAATTACGGATACGGAATAAATATTATGGATAGTAACATAAGAGATACTATTCAAGCCCCCAATCTTGAAGCATACAATATACAGCAAAAACAGGTAATTGATTTTAATACATATCTTACTCAATTTGATTGCGATGATATTGTTGATGAATTTTTAACATGTTCGTATTATACTAAACATATCTTAGGGCAGGACAGTTTTACAATAAAATTTATCAATTCAATATTCTTTCCTGCAACAGGTAAAATTGTTGATATGTCGACGACTGATAAGCTTTATTCTAAAGGATATTTACAAGTTATTGATATGTTTGACGGCAACAGGTTCTCAATTACACCTAAGGGCGAAAGATATTTTTTAGAAGAAATTCAAGGATAAAATGAACTATATATTTGCATTTCTTTTGCTGTTTTCGTTTATTTGCGCTATTGTTAACAACAGACTTGATTTAGCGGTTAATTCAATGCTTAAAAGTACCAAAGATGCAATTGAAGTTGCTTTTTCCTTAATCGGGATAATGGCTTTTTGGCTAGGGATGGTTAATATCGCAAAAAAATCAGGTTTGATGAATTTATTTTCCAAAATTATTAAAAAACCGCTTCTGTTTTTGTTTCCCGACCTAAAAGAAAATAATGAAGCTTTAAGTAACGTTGCACTTAATATTTCTGCAAATGCCCTTGGGCTTTCTAATGCAGCAACGCCTTTTGGAATTAAAGCAATGGAGAATATGCAGGAGCAAAACAAGAAAAAAAGAGTTGCAACAAACTCAATGTGCTTGTTTTTAGCAATTAATACCGCTGGTTTTCAAATTGTTCCCGCTGTTGTTTTGGCTCTTTTGACGGCTAAAGGAATGGAAAACCCTTCGCAAATTATAATTCCGACTTTAATTGTTACAACAATCGCTTTTATAAGTGCGATTATATTTTCAAAGTTATTAGAGAGGGTGTTTAAATGATTAAAGTTTTAAATTCTCTTTCTTTATATATCCTGCCTTTAATAATCGGAATAATTTTAATTCATGCAATTATAAAAAAGACACCTTCTTATGAGTGTTTTATTGAAGGTGCGAGCGAAGGTTTTTCAATTGCCGTAAAAATTATTCCTTATTTGGTTGCAATAATGGTTTGTACTGCCGTTTTTAGGGCAAGCGGTGCAATTGATATTTTAGAGAATATGCTAAAACCAATATTTGATTTTTTTAAAGTGCCGATTGAAACCGCTATAATAATGTTTACACGCTCTCTGAGCGGTTCAGCGACATTAGGAGTTTTAGCGGATATAATTAATCAAACGGGGGTTAATTCTTATGCGACAAAATTAGCTGCTGTTATTACAGGAAGCAGTGAAACAACTTTTTATGTTGCAAGCGTGTACTTTGGTGCTGTTAAAATCAGAAAATTCAGGCATGCACTTTTAGCGGGTATCTTAGCTGATATTGTAGGGCTTGTTGCAGCGGTTTTAATTTGCGCTATTTTCTTTTTGGACTAGGTTTTTAAAAAATTGCCCGTTTATTTGGTTTTTATATTTTTTAATATTGCTTTTAGCATGCTATAATATTTACAATATTTTAATTGTTATAAATTTACTATAAATTAAAGATAGGAAGAAAATTGTTAGCTTATATATACAAAGATAAGGGGGTTTTTGAGCTTGGTAATAAACCAAAACCAAAACTTCTTAATTCTAAAGATGCAATTGTTAAAATTACTATGAGCAGCATTTGTACAAGTGATGTGCATATTAAAAAAGGCAGCGTAGCTAAGGCAAAAATCGGAGTTACCGTAGGGCATGAAATGGTTGGTATTGTTGAGCAAACAGGAGCCGACGTTAAAAAAGTTCATAAAGGCGACAGGGTTACAATAAACGTAGAAACATTCTGCTCGGAGTGCTTTTTTTGTAAAAGAGGATATGTCAATAACTGCACGGATGAAAACGGGGGCTGGGCTTTAGGTTGTAGAATTGACGGAGCTTTAGCAGAATATGTCAGAGTGCCTTACGCTGATTGCGGTTTAAATAAAATTCCTCCTTCTGTTTCTGATAAAGAGGCGCTTTTGTCGGGGATGTATTAGCTACGGGTTATTGGGCAGCAAAAATATCTGAAATTAAAAAAGAAGATACAATTCTTATTATAGGAGCCGGCCCTGTCGGCATTTGCACTCTAATTTGTGCGATGTTAAAAAATCCTAAAAAAATTATTATTTGCGAAAAGGATGAAAAAAGAAGAAATTTTGTTAAAGAACATTATAAAAATGTTATTGTTGTATCACCTAAAGAGTGCATGGAAACTTTGAAAAATGAATGCGAAAACAAAGGAGCAGATGTTGTTATTGAAGTTGCAGGAAGTGCCGAAAGCTTTGAAATGGCTTGGCAAATGGCAAGACCTAATGCAATTGTAGCAATTGTTGCTTTGTATGATAAACCTGTTAGCTTGCCTTTGCCTGAAATGTATGGAAAAAACCTGATATTTAAAACAGGCGGCGTTGATGGTTGTGATTGTGATGAAATTTTATCTTTAATTGAGCTTGGAAAAATTGATACAACTCCTTTAATTACTCACGAATTTAAGCTCAAAGATATTGAAGCCGCTTATAAGATATTTGAAAATAAGCTTGATAATGTAATGAAAATTGCAATTATAAATTAGTAAATATAGATTATAATTTTAGAAGCTAAGCTACCCCATGCTGCAACAAGTCGTGGATATGTATTGTTCCTATTGGTTTATTATCTTCTAAGACAAAAATATTTGTGATTTTCTTTTCATTCATAATTTTAATTGCTTCCGTTGCAAACATTTCTTTTGAAACCGTAATTGGTTTTTTAGTCATAATTTCATAAGCTTTTGAGTTCTTTAAATCCATTTTAATACATCTTCTTAAGTCGCCATCTGTGAGCATTCCGCAAAAATCGCCGTTATTATCAACAAAACCGACGCAGCCTAATCTTTTAGATGTCATCTCAAGAATAATATCATCAAAATTAGCATTTTTAGATAATAATGGCATATTTGAACCCGTATGCATTAAATCTTTAACTCTTTGAAGAATAGAGCCGAGTTTTCCTCCGGGGTGACACTGGTTAAATTGAGCCTTAGAGAACCCTTTTCTTTCAATCATACAAACTGTTATAATATCTCCTAAAACTAGTGTTGCAGTTGTTGAGGAGGTGGGAGCAAGCCCCAGAGGACATGCTTCTTTAGCTTGAGGAAGTTTCAAGACAATATCGCCCGCTTTACCCAGAGAACTTTGCGGGTTTTTTGTAATTGCGATTAATTTTATTCCAAAACGTTTTGAATAGTTGAGAATGTCAATTAATTCTCTTGATTCACCGCTGTTTGATATTGCAATAATAACATCATCCCTTGTTACCATTCCAAGGTCGCCATGGCTTGCTTCTGCGGGATGAATAAAAAAAGAAGGAGTGCCTGTTGAAGCAAGAGAAGCTGCAATTTTTTTAGCAATGTGACCTGATTTACCCATTCCCGAGAGAATAATTCTTCCTCTTGCATTTTGAATTAAATCAAGCGCTTTTACCAAATTTTCATCCAACAAAAGTTTAAGTTCGTTAATTGCTTCAATCTCGCAATCAATTGTTTTAATTGCATTAAGAATATCTGTATTTTGCAGCTTTTCAATCATTTGCATAATAACCCCAATTTTTTATACAACTATTTTATATTAAATATTGCTTTATGTTAATATTATTTTAAAAAATATCAATTTTTATTTTTTTTGGTTTTTATTATATTATAACGGGAAGGTTAATTAATTCATGGTTTCAAGTGTTAGTTTAAAGATGGGAAATATATTTTATTCCAAAGATAAAATATCAGCCAATAATGCTTGTTCTAATGCCATTATTCAACCAAAGAATATTTGCTTTAAATCTTCTCAAATTGCACCCCCTGAAATTAATACAATTTTAAATGATGAAGAAAAAAAGAAGTATATTTTCCTTGTTGATTTCTTAAAAAATGTTCCCATAAGTTATAATTCGGAAAACTTGAGCTGCAACCAACAACTTGACCTGCTTTTAAGAAACGGAAAATTACTGTCAAAAAAAAGTAATGACGCTACTTCTACACTTGATAATCTGTATGACATAGCAACAAAAGAACGTGTAAACGGTCTTTCTTCTCAAAATTTAATTTCATCAACTTTAGATTTATTGGTTAATCCAAGATACGTTACTCAAAACTTTGGAGATATCCCAAGAAAAGATAAAGAAGAGATATTAAAATCTTTGCCAAAAGATAGTGAAATTAAAAAAAATCCTTCCCTGATGGATGTTGACGCTTCGGGAACTTGTGCTGCCGCTTCCGTTGAAGTTAATATGGCAGATAAATATCCCGCAGAATTTGCCCGCTGGATTTCAAAACTGTCTTCAAAAGATGATAAATTATATATTGATGTTAATATGAAATCTTTGTCAAAAAATATGCTTGACGCTATTACCATACTTGATTTATTTGAAGCCAAAAAAGTAAAATTTTCACTTGATAATACAAAAATTAAAGCAGAACTTGATAACGGTGCTTATACAAGAGCAAAAATTCAAGAAAAACATTGGAACCCCGGAGAGCGAAACGTTGCGGATGTTCTAATGCAAAGTGCTATTATGAGGCTTGGTTCACAGAATACTTACGATTCTTTGACGGATATTCGTGCAGGCAAATTTAACTCAAATCCGCAAGGATTAATTGAAATTGAAAAAACCTTCGTGGAATCAATTGTAAAAAATAAAGAAATTACTTCACTTACTTATCAAAAAATTGATGATGATCAAAATTTAATCGGTTATAATTGTTCTTTTGATAAAATTGAAAAACATATCACCGATTCAATTGATAACGGTAATGATGTTATAGTGGGCTATGTCTTAACAAACGAAACTTCGGGAAGAACAAAATCACAATACTATAACCAGACTAATGACGGTAAACCCGAAAAAGTAATAAACGGGCATGAAATTACAATTGTGGATTATGAAAAAGATGATAAAGGGAATACTAATTTTATTTGTATAGATACGGATGATGATAATTCTGAGTACGTAAAATATAGTGCACAGTGGTTGCTGCCAAAAATTCATCATGCCGGATACCCTGCAAAATTGGTTGAACAAGACGAAAAGGAGATAATGAAAGATGTTGCTTAGATGGTTAGAAATGTTGGTATATAGTTTATTTGAAAATAATTGCAACAATAAAGCTTTTTGCTACTGTGAAGTTAAAGATAAATAGTATTGAGTGTATTTAGGAAGATTGTTTAATAAAAAAGCCAAGAAAACTCCTAACTTATGTATATTATCAATTATCACAAAAGCGGATTATTTGCATTACAACTCTAACTTTGTTATTCTTCATCGTTGAAGAAATCTTCATCCAGTTTTTTAATTTCTATTTTTGTTTTGGTTTGTACACCAATATTATGTTTAATCATCAAT
>CANPYC010000063.1 GCA_947587615.1 Candidatus Gastranaerophilales bacterium
GCGACTAAAACCGATAGGTTTTAAAAGCGGAGTGCTAAGTCTACGAGTTGTCGGTAATCCAAGAGGCGGATTCCGACAAGGGCGTAACGATAGTGAGCCCGTCTGTTTGAGCAGACTTACGAAGCGACTAAAACCGACAGGTTTTAAAAGCGGAGTGCTAAGTCTACGAGTTGTCGGTAATCCAAGAGGCGCATGCTTCAGCCCTTAGCGAAATTATGAGCCTTTAGTATCCGTAGGGTGGACTTTAGTCCACCGTTTATAACTAAGCTAAAAATTAAAAACCTACAAGACAGTTTCGAGATGGTAGACTAAAGTCTACCCTACAGCTTTTTATTTTCATCTTTTTACAATTCTTTGACCTTGTTAATGACGGTTTGGGACTTAATTGAATATAGTAAGATGGTAGACTAAAGTCTGCCCTGCGGTTTGGAACACCCCTATACTGTGATTGTGATTGTCTGTTTTAGGATGGTAGATTAAAGTCTGCCCTACAATTATAATTGCAGTTCTCTGTCGTAGGGTGGACTTTAGTCCACCATGCACTAATGCTTTATTTATCGTGTCGTTACGAGGCGGATTTTAACCGGAGAAGTAGTGTGGACTTTAGTCTACCATGCACTAAGTTAAAAAGCAAAACCCCGTAAATCAAGTTTCGAGATGGTAGACTAAAGTCTACCCTAAAATTATTATTCTCTACCGCAGCAGTTTAGTATCCGTAGGGTGGACTAAATCCACCCTACGGGTTTTTTCTTCCTTTTTGCCCTTTAGCTACCCCCTCCTACCCTTGTAACAACCCGAAGCAAACAAAAAATATTAAATAATTTTAACCCTAATGTTTAAAAATTTCAAAACGTGGAATTATAACAAAGTAAGTCTAACAAAGTTAAAGGAAAGAGGCAAAAGATTATGTCAATTAATGCAAATTCAAACAATCTGCACGCAAAAAACTTAGAACTGCAAAAAAAAGAAGAAAAACCGCAAAACGTTGAAACAACAGGCGTTGTTGCTTCTAATGAGGCTTCACAAGCGCAACTTTTTGTTAACACCACTAACTCAAGCCCTGCCTCAAGTGCTTCGAGTTCTTCCTCCTCTTCAAGCGGTTCTTTCAGCGCCATAGGATAATATTTCAAACAAACAAAAATTGAGGTATTAAACATACCTCAATTTTTTTATTTCAAAAAAAGTTTAAACTTCTTCAGCTTCTTCAACTTGAGTTTGCTCAACATCTTCAACATTGTCTTCTTCATCAAGCCCTGTTTGAGATGTTTCTTCAATTGCTTCTTGAGCAATTTCATCAAACTCTTCTTCCTCTTCAACATAGTCTTGAGCTTGAGCTTCTTCTTTGTTTTGCTCTTGAACTTCTTCTTGTTGAGCCTCTTCTTGCTCAAAATTATTTTCAGCTGCTTTATTTTCCATTTCACGAGCCTGTGATTCAGATTTAATATCTATCTTCCAACCCGTTAATCTATGCGCAAGACGAACGTTTTGACCTTCTCTTCCGATTGCAAGTGAAAGCTGATCATCCGGAACAATTACAAATGCTTCATGTCTATCTTCTTCATCAGCTAAAATATCAACAGATATTATTCTTGCAGGAGACAGCGCATTTACGATATATTCAACAGGGTCTTCACTATATCTTACGATATCAATTTTTTCATTTTTAAGTTCACCCACAATTGTTTGAATTCTTGTACCTCTTGGACCGATACAAGCGCCTACGCTATCAACCGAAGGATCATTTGACCAAACGGCAAGTTTTGTTCTAAAGCCTGCTTCACGAGCAATTGATTTAATTTCAACAATTCCGTCTTCAATTTCAGGTACTTCAAGTTCAAATAATTCTCGAACAATTTCGGCATGAGCCTGTGAAACAATTACCTGAGGAAGTTTTGAAGTTTCTTTAACATCTAAAACAAATACTCTTATACGGTTTCCGGGTTTATAGTATTCACCGGGGATTTGTTCTCGGCTTGGCATTATAGCATCAGTTTTTCCGATATTAACAATAACCGCTCTATCTGTTCTTCTTTGAATTATACCCGTAATTAAAGTGCCTTTTTTAGACATAAAGTCATCTAAAACCATTTTTCTTTCGGCTTCTCTAATTCTTTGAGTAATAACTTGTTTTGCGCTTTGAGCTGCGACTCTGCCGAAGTTTTCAGGTGTTACTTCAATTTTAACTGCATCATCAAGTTCAACGTCTTCATCAATTTCTTTTGCGTCTGTTAATGATATTTCCGTGTTTGGATCAACCACTTCTTCAACAACGGTTTTTGTTCTGAATACGCCGATTTCTCCTGCTTGTTCGTCTAAAATTGCTTCAACGTTTGCTGCGTCTTTATCTTTAATATGTTTTTTATAAGCGGCAACTAAAGCGTCGCATAAAGAGCTTACAAGAATCTCTTTTGAAATTCCTTTTTCACGCTCAAATTGTTCTACTGCTTCAAACAAAGCTGTTCCAATTTTAATCATTACACTCTCCTTTATTTTTATTAATTTCAATTTTATCGTTTAATTTTACGGAATGGATTTTATCAAGCGGAATAATTAATTCTTTGTTATTATATAAAACTTTTATGCCGTAATTTTCGCCATAATCCGATAATGTTGCGCTTAAAGTCTTTTCTTCTATTCCTTCAAGCGAATTTTTAAGCTTAATAATAACATCATGCCCTTTAAAAATTAAATATTCTTTTGTTGATTTTAATTTCCTATCAAGCCCGGGGGATGATACTTCAAGAAAATATTTAAAAGGTATAAGTTCATCAAGCATATCTCCTAAACCTCGAGAAAGATTTTCGCAGTCAAGATGTGAAACACTATGATTAGACGACCAAATATATATTCTTAAAAAATTGCGGTTGTTTTCTTTTTCAAGAGAAATCTCCAAAGGAATTAACCCATATCTCATTGCGGTATTCTCAATTACGGGAGTAATAAGTTCAACAATCTCTCTTTTATTGATATAGTCTTTCATTAATCCTGCCCTTTAAAAAAACAAGAACGCTCCAATAATGCTGAGGCGTTCTAGTTTTAATAAATTATTAAACTAGCGTAAATAAATTACAGAAATATTATAACATTTAGTTTAGATAAATTAAAAGTGTTTGTAAAAAAATATGAAATTAATCTAAAGATGTACTTGTGAAATATGGGCGCAGGTGTTGAGATAGGAGGAATATTTATTATAAATTGTTTAATCTGTGATAATTTCAAGATTTAAATATTATTTTATTATTATGGTATTTGTTATTAAAGTATTTAGTAAATTTACTTGTTTTTATACTTATGTCTTTTTAAGGTGTACATCTCAACCAATTACATGCATAATTTAATATCACATATAGTAAATAGAATTAATAAATTATAAGGAAAATTATTTTATTAAAGATAGCTTAACAATAAGGAAGGTTTAAAGAATGAATTGTTTGCATATATCGGATACTATAAATAAATATAGGTATATTCTTTTTAAATAGTAAGACACTTAAAGAGATGTACGCATAAAATTGTTAAGAAATATTAAAAAAATATATACTTTTGAAATATCAATAAATAAATTGTTTTTATATACATGTAACTATTTTATCTCAGGTCTAATATGAATCAGGTTAAAAACATACAAAACAATAACGAAGTTAATCATCAAACCCAAGACTTAAACAGGTTTGAAGATTGCGAAAAAGTTGTTGATATTTTGGTAGAACAAGGTTTACCAAAGGTTTTTAACCCCGATAACTTCATATCTAAAATTGCTTCAAATTTTAATTTGACAACTCAAGAAGCAAGAACCTGCCTAAAACTTGCCATATCACAGCTTGAAACAGCAAACAAGCCCAAAGAAAAAGAAGAAGAAAAAAGATACGCTCAAAGTAATTATTTTTACGCTCAAGGCTACAACACTCTATCTAATCCAAAAGCAAAACAAGACGGAATGGATAGCCTTTCTTCACTTGCAAGCTATAACAGATTAATGTTCAATCTTAAATAATTTTTCAACCAAACACACCGCATTAGCGGATATTGCCATCCCTATACCGGTTGAATCAAGCTTTTCATTGGTTTTTGCTTTGATAGAAACTTGACTTATTTCAATATTTAATTCATTTGCAATATTTTCTCTCATTAAGTCGATGTAATCTTTTAATTTTGGTTTTTGAGCAATAATATTTGAATCAATATTAACTATCTTATAGCCTTCGGCTTTTATCAGTTCTTTTGTATAGGACAATAAATCAAGGCTGTTTGCGTCTTTATATTTTTCATCGGTATCGGGAAAGTGATAACCTATATCTCGAAGCGCCAAAGCCCCCAAAAGAGAATCAATTATGGCATGGATTAAAACATCCGCATCAGAATGCCCTAAAAGTCCTTTAGAATAAGGAATTTTAACCCCGCCTAAAATCAGCGCCCTTCCTTCTCTTAATTGATGAATGTCATATCCTGTTCCTATTCGCATAAAACCAGACTTTCTATTATATCAACAAGTTCGTTTGAATTAACGCTTTTGCAGTGATACTTTGCAATGTTTGCTAAACTTTTTGAGTTGTTGCCGACACAAACGCTTATTCCCGCATTTTTCAACATTTCAATATCATTATCCTGATCGCCTGAAGCTATTACTTCATCATCATTCAAATTCCAATACTTCTTTAAAAAGTTCAAAGCACAGCCCTTTGAAGCCCCTATATCATTAATTTCCAGATACTTTGGCGAACTTTGAACAATTGTCAACTTGTTTTTATAGACGCTTGAGAGCTCTTCTTTTGTTTTTTGCATTAAAGCAGGATCTTCTATTACAGCCAGAATTTTTGCAACACAGTTTAATTTAACATCATCAAAACTTTTTACCTGTTGATAAAAAGTGCCTCTGCCATAGCAATATTCATCCATTATTCTTTTATCATAATTTTCAATATATAAAACATCATCATTATAAATATGTGTATGAATTTTATTTTTTCTCAAATATTCTATAATTTCTCTTGCGATATCATTTTTAACGGGTGAGCACCAAAGAACTTCTTCTTTTGTTCTGACAACAGCTCCCTGATAGCATACGACAGGGGTTTTGATGTTAAAATTATCAGCGGCAAATTGAGCACCCATAAACATTCTGCCCGTTGCCAAAACGAGTTTGGTTTTGCTTTTGTTAATTTTTGCGATTACAGCTTCCATTTCTTTTGTATAAGTGCCGTCATAGTTCATTATTGTTCCATCTATGTCGCTTATCCAAAGTTTAATTTTTGTCAAAATTTTACCTCATTAATTTATTTTATTATACAATAATAATATAAATTAAATACAAAGAGGAGCTTTGAAAGTTATATGGCTGAAAAATCAGTAAGACAAAAACCAAAAGAACAGGATAAATTTGAAAGAAGAAAGAATTTTGAAGCGGTTGAGCAAAATTTTACACCCGAGCAAGCAAGCCTTGAAGCTTCAAGATGTTTAAGCTGCAAAAACGCAAGATGTAAACAAGGCTGTCCTGTTAGTATTGATATTCCTTCTTTTATAAAACAAATTAAAGAAAACAACCTCCAAGCCGCAGGAGATGTTATAAGGGAATCTTCCATGCTGCCTTCTGTTTGCGGTAGAGTTTGTCCGCAGGAAAAACAATGCGAAGGAAACTGCATTTTAGGGCTTAAGGGCAGCCCTGTTGCAATCGGAGCATTAGAAAGATATGTCGGAGATAATACAAAAGCAAAAACAAAAGAAATTACCCCAAACGGAAAAAAAGTAGCCATTGTTGGCTCGGGCTGTGCGGGAATGACTGCTGCAGCAGACCTTAGGAGTGCAGGTTTTGAAGTATCAATTTTTGAAGCGCTGCACGAATTTGGCGGTGTTTTAAGATATGGTATTCCTCCCTTTAGGCTTCCAAGAGTTGTACTGGATAGAGAAATTAAAGCGCTTCAGGAAATGGGAGTAAAATTCTATAAAAATGTTATTGTAGGTAAATCAATTACAATTAAACAGCTTCAAGAAGACGGTTACAGCGCTATATTTATTTGCTCGGGTGCAGGACTTCCAAAAATGCTTAATATTCCGGGTGAAAACTTAAATGGTGTATATAGCGCCAATGAATTTTTAACAAGAGTAAATTTAATGCACGCTCAAAGCCCCGATACACCGACACCTTTAAAAATCGGCAAAACCGCAGCCATCATTGGCGGGGGTAATGTTGCAATGGACGCAGCGA
>CANPYC010000064.1 GCA_947587615.1 Candidatus Gastranaerophilales bacterium
ATTTTTGGTTTTTTATTGCTTAAAACCCAAATATATGTTGCTATTCCTGTGTTGTAGAAAATATCGTTAGGGAGTGCTATTATTGCTTCCAATAAATCATTTTCTAAAATGTATCTTCTGATTTCAGACGGTCCCGACCCTGCGTCACCAGTGAATAATGGTGAGCCGTTATGAATAATTGCAATTTTACTTCCGCCTTGACTAACGTCTTTCATTTTAGCAACAGCAGTTTGCAAAAATAACATTTGACTATCGCTAACGGCAGGCAAACCCGCTTGAAATCTTCCGCCTGCTCCTAACTTCGCTTCACGCTCAACCGATGTTTTTTCGTTCTTCCATTCTCTTCCAAAAGGCGGATTAGATAGAATATAGTCAAATTTTTCTCCTGCAAATTTATCACCTGATAATGTATTTCCGTTTTTAATATTATCAGCATTGTTGTCTTTAATCAGCATATCGGCTTTGCATATAGCAAAAGTTTCGTCATTAATTTCTTGTCCAAAAGGAAGAAGTGTTGCGGAGTTGTTCAATTTTTTTAAATAATCCTGTGCAACAGAAAGCATGCCCCCTGTACCGCAAGCTGGGTCATAAAGAGTTTTTATTGCATTAGTCGTTAAAATATCATTATCATTTGAAAATAAGATATTTACCATAAGTTCAATAACTTCTCTTGGCGTGTAGTGCTGTCCTGCGTCTTCGTTATGAGCTTCCGAGAATTTACGGATGATTTCTTCAAATATATAGCCCATTTCTAAATTAGATATTTTGTTGGGGTGTAAATTCGCTTTTGGAGTGGTAAATTCTCGAATTACAATATAGAGCAAATTTTTATCAGCCATTGTTTGAATTTCACTACCAAACTTAAATTTTTCAATAATTTGTCTTACATTATCAGAAAATCCGTTTATATAATTTCTGAAATTAGCTTCAATATTATTTGGGTCATTAAGGAGTAATTCAAAAGTAAATTTGTTTGTGTTATAAAATTCATAACCAGAAGCTTTTTTTAAAAAGTTATCACGCATTGGTAAATCAGAAGGCATACTGTTATGCTTATCTAATACAGCTTGTTTTGTATCAGACAAAATACAATCAAAACGTCTTATTACCGTTAGCGGCAATATTACTTTTCCGTATTCATGCGGTTTATAAACACCGGTCAATTTATCTGCTATTGCCCAAATTAAACTTGCTTTTTCATTTATATTTGCACTCAAATTCATAATAATATCCTTTTTGTTTAATTATATCATTACAGCAAAGCTAAAGTAATTATTTTACAAATATATTATAACGATTTTCTATGTCAAATTCGGGTGTATTTTAAATTAATTGTTTTATATTTACGGTTATATTTTGTTTATTGAAACTGTTTTATAAGAAAGCTATTCATGATAAGATATAAAAAACGGGATTGCGTATGAATAAAGAATTGATATTTAATGTAGTTAAACCACACCTTAACTCAAAAAATGAATTAACTTATTCTGATTTTGATAATCTCTTTTCTTCGTTGGAAAATCGAGAAAAGTATGCTGTTATTGATTTATTGGCAGAATCGGGCATAGAATTGGTTGATGAAAAAAGTACGGATGATACATATACTGATGAACATCTTTTTAATAGTTCCGAGAATAAGCCTGATAAAACAATTGCAAAAAATGAAGCTCTGTCTTTTGATGAACTTATATCCGCCAGTAATGAATTTTTAATAGAATTATATTTAAGAACTAAAAAAGAAATAATTTTAAATGCTCTAATAATTAAAAATCGAAAATATATTATAAAACAGGCAAATCAAGCCGACTTCTATTATAATCATAATCTATCGGAAGAGGACTTATATCAAATTGCAACAATGGGTTTTGTGCACGGGTGTGAAAGATTTAATCCCGACAAAGGCTATAATTTGCTTACTTATGTAACATTTTGGATAAAACAGGCTCTGCGTCGAGAGATTATGAACACGGGTTTTTTAATCAGATTACCTGTTCATAAATGGGAAATAATAAACAGAATTAATAAAATTATGTCAGAACATTCTTCTGATGAAGATATTAATACAATATTAAAAAATGAAGGGTTTTCTCCAAAAGCAATAGAAGAAGCGATGACTTTAAAATCAAATTATCTTAATCCTCAATTTTTAGATACATATATATCTAATGATAGCGATATTACATTATTAGACACTATTCCAAGCAATGCAGATTGTCTTATTAGCGATATTCCCAATCCGGCAAAAGAAATTGACTTGAAACGCTTAAAAGAAGATATAAATATAATATTTAACTCATTATCTCTAAGGGAACGTGATATCATCAGGCTTAGATTTGGAATAGATGACGGACGCCAGAGAACATTAAAAGAGGTAGGAGAATTATTTGGAGTTACCAGAGAACGAATCAGACAAATTGAAGCAAAAGCTTTACGCAAATTACGCCATCCCGACAGAATTAAAAATATAATAGAATATACGGATTGTAATAAGCTATATACATTAAAAACCGATAACAAATATTTATTCAAAAATGAAGCAGGAGCTTCTTACATACCTGAAATTTCAGATATTATAAAAAGAGTAATAGAACTATTCCCTGAAGAAACAAATCCTTTTGTATTGTATGAAAAAATTTGTCAATGTGCTAAACAAAATTCATATAACATATCATCTTTGCCTAAAGATGACATAATGCGCAAGTTGAAAGAATATTTAGACAAGAGGCGGTAATGAATAAAATAATAAATGAAAAATTAGAACAATGTTTGTCTAAAATAGAAATAAATGATAATTGTATAGTTGTTTTGAAGGGAATTGAACAAAAAAGATTTGCCGATATAAATTTATCGGACATATTTAAAGCAGGCATTACAAAAACATGGCTAAATTTATATCAATCATCAAATATTAAACTAATTTCGTATGAAGAGTTTTTATATCTGTATAGTTTTATAGAAGGTGAATATAACAAAATTTATATAATTAACAACAATCTTTTTAATAATTTTTATCCTTTAAACGTAACTATTCCTGCTGATATAAAATCCCAATTAAAAGATTTTTTTGATGATGAAAACGACCGCAATATATCAAATACTCAAATTCAAGACGGAGAAAAATATACTAAGATTTATTCAAACTTTAAGCAAACAAATGAACTATACTTTGTAAGATATAACGATGAAAGCGAGCTAAAGGGAAATAAAATTACAATCATAAATCTTTTTGAAGAAGATAATTTAAAAGAATTAAATTTTAAAACAATAACTTCCGATAACAAAAAAGAAATCGCAATTGTACAAGAACCCGATGATTTTTTATTTATTCTTGAAAAGCTTTTAAATGAGGATAAGGCGGTAATAAATATTGAAAGTTATTCAGGCAATATTGATGTTTTAAAGAAAAAAATACAATTAATTCAGACTAATTTTTCAAATTTGTTTTTATATAATATTGAACGAGAAAGCAAGGAATACAAAACAAACCCGAAATTTAAAGAAATTTTAGAAGAATATTGGGGGCATAAAAGTTTTAGAAATTTAAAAGTATATAATCAAAAAGACCTTAAACTCGGAAAAAAAACCGTAGAATATGTTTCTCAAGAAAAAATCATCAGTGATATTGTAACTCAAGTTGAGATGATTATTGAGGACAAAGAATCTGATTACAGTGACGTTTTTGTTACTGCGCCGACAGGAGCGGGAAAATCTGTAATGTTTTTAATTCCCGCTATGTATTTAGCACAAAAAGGTTTGGTTACTCTTGTAATATCGCCTTTGATTGGTTTAATGAATGACCAAATTTCAAATTTGGAAAAAATTTCTTATAAATATGCAAAAACAATAAATTCAGACATATCACAAATTGAAAAAGAAGAAATTATGGAAGATATTAAAAATGGAAATTGCCATATTTTATATCTTTCCCCGGAATCACTTTTAGCAAGAAGTGATATATCGCAAATTATCGGTGATAGAAAAATAGGATTAATTGTTATTGACGAAGCCCATATTGTTACAACTTGGGGTAAGCAGTTCAGACCTGATTATTGGTATCTCGGTGATTATATTAAAAAATTGAGAAAAAAACAAAAGAGTTTAAATCATCCTTTTGTGGTTGCAACTTTTACCGCAACCGCCATATATGGCGGCATAGAGGATATGTATACCGAAACTTTAGACAGTCTGAATATGAGAAAACCTATAACATATTTAGGTTATGTTAAGCGAGATGATATTGAAATTAAAATATCCGAATTAACTACAAAAAAACAAAAAGTGCAATATCAGTTAGATAAATTTGAGGCTTTATTAAAGGTTATTCAACGTGCTCGGTTAATGGATAAAAAAACATTAATTTATTTTCCCAATATTTCTCTTATTGATTTATTTTACAATTATTGCAAAGCAATGGAAGCAGGCAATTGCGTTACAAAATATTATGGCACGATGGTTTCAGAAGAAAAAAAAGAAAATGCGCAATTGTTTAAAACTAAAGAAAAATTGGTAATGCTGGCAACTAAAGCTTTTGGAATGGGAATTGATATAAGCGATATAGAAATTGTTTGCCATTTTGCGCCAACGGGAAACGTTTGCGACTATGTTCAGGAAATCGGAAGGGCGGCAAGAGATTCAAAATTAAAAGGTGAAGCAATATATTCTCACATGAAAAATGATTTCCAACACATAAACAGATTGCATGGGCTGTCTACCGTTAAAAAATATCAACTGATAAAAGTTATTGAAAAAATTTATGAACTTTTTTTAATGAAATTGGAAGATAAAACCGCAGAAAATATTTATTTATCTAAAAAACGCAATGAAATGCTTGTTGATGCAGAAAACTTTACTTATATATTTGAAGGGTCGAGAGAATCTTCTCAAGATGAATTGATTGCAAAAGTAAAAACCGCATTACTTTTAATTCAAAAAGATTATACGTCCAAGATGGGCTTTTCTCCTTTTAATATGCGCCCTTCAACTTTATTTGCTCAAGGTTATTTTCAAATTTTTGACAATATAATTGATGAACTTATAAAACGTTACGGTTATTCGACCTTTAAAAAATGTTCAGATGGTAATAATATTTATCTTGTAAATTTACAGACGATATGGGAAAAAGATTACAGTAAAAATTTGTCATTTCCTAAATTTAAATATTTATTGTATACCTCATCCAAAGAAACTGAACAATATAATTTAAACAAAATAATCCCTGTTACATGTATTAATACAAACATAATTGCGGATGAAAAAAGCGATAAGATATATAAAGCAATAAAATATATAATCAGGAAGTCTATATATGACGATGTTCAATTAAAAATAGAATCGGAAAAAGAAAAAAATCCCGAAAAAAATATTTCCGATTGTATTGCAAAAAGAGCTAATATTTCAAGCTTTAGAGCAAACAGCATAGCAGCTATATTGATTTCTACAATAAAAAATTATGCAAGAAATTATAATAGAACAATGAATGCTAAAGAAATAATTAAGCCAAGACCCTTAAAAGACGGCAGCGAATCTTTTGAATTTAATCGATCTGCTGAAAATTTTATAACCTGGATTGATGATTTAAAACAATATATTAAAGATAATTCCGTTAACGGGGTTTTGTACATAACAAAAGGATACAGCAAATATAGCGGCAAGGAAATTATAACAGCGCTTGGCTTTTTGGAATCCGTCGGATATTTAAAATTTAAAGCAAGCGGGGGCAGAAATAGTCAAATTTATATATATGTTAACCAAACAAAAACAATGCAAGAGGTTATAAAAAAACCGCAATACTATAATAACAGCCTTTTGGATAAAGTTAGCGAACGACATAAGATTTCGGTTGCAATGATGACATTTTTGTATCAAAACAACTTTGATAGCGATACTATATGGAATTATATAGAAAATTATTTTCTGGGAATTATAGAGCCTCAGGTAATTGCAATAAGAAATGCTATTTTGGAAAATTAACGGTGTTGTTGCAAGGGTGGGGAATTATAAGAGTATGGGAATAGAAAACCGCAGGGTAGACTTTAGTCTACCATCTGAAGTTAAAACGGTGGACTGAAGTCCACCCTACGGATACGGTGCAGAATTGTAATTGTAGGGTAGACTTTAGTCTACCATCCTAATTAGCAAGAGGGGGGATTATAAAAGGATGAGAATAGAA
>CANPYC010000065.1 GCA_947587615.1 Candidatus Gastranaerophilales bacterium
CTTTATTATCAAAAATATAACTGGCAATTGTCGCAAATTGACCATGCCGAATATCTTTTTGAAAGATATTTAAGACTGCAAAGCGCAATTAATACAATGCAGGCTGAAATTCAGGATTTGCGCTCAATTTTTAAAATATACTTTGAAAGAGGCGGAAGGGAAATTCATTCAAATACGGGTGAAATTTTAACTTATAATCACAAAAAAACATTTTCTTACGATTTTAGTCAGGTTAAAGAAACTCTTGAAGAAATCGGAGCGCTTCCTAAGGCAATTAAGCTTAATAATGCTTTTATAGACAGGCTTGTAGCGGGTTCAAGCATAACGGAAGAAATTAAAGATAAGATTAAATCGGCAAGGGTTGAAATTTCCGAAAACAAAACCTTCAGTATTACAAAACCTTCAAAATAGCTTAAATCTCAACTTCAATGTTGGCTTTTTCATCGGCTTCTTTTTGAACATAGCTGTTTATTTTATTTGTTAAAGTATTTTCTTTGGATGTATCATCTGTTATATTTTTAGTTTGGTCTTTTTGATTGTCGATTTTTTGAAGCGTTTTTTCTTTATCTTTATCCTTTTCTTTTAAATATTCGATATATTCATCATAAGAAACTTTATTATCTTTATTTGTGTCCATTTCTTCATCATACTTAAGCTCGCCTTTTTGAGCATAGTTGAAACATTGTTTATAAGTTTGCCATTTAATTCTATCTTGAATTAGACGATTTTTTTCTGCGTCAGAAATATTATTATCTTCGCAGTATTGATTAAATTCATCAAAAGTTATTGTACCGTCGTCATCTAAGTCCATTTTCTCATCATAAACAGGTTCACCCTTATAAGCATAAACAGGTGATGAATTTTGAAACGAAGGAGTTTTAGCGGCAGAGATTTTAGGCGTTTGATAATTAAAATCACCAAAGTTAGATGTGTTATTCCTCAAAGGTTGTAACATTAAAAAAACATCCTTATTTTTAATTAATATCCGTATTATTTTTAAAGTGCCCGCTTTAGCGCATTTTTAACATTATTTACACACTGATTGCTATATGAAAATTACAAATAAAACCTGCCAATTTATTTACTTGGCAGGTTTTTAAAATTATGCAAGTTATTTTTTAGGCTTGTTTATCAATTTTTTTCTGATTATATTTTTCCATTCCTTTATCAACAAGTGTTCCGATTCCAAAACCTGCAGGGATAAGAGCCATTGAGCCTAAAACCAAAACTCTGAAATATTTGTTCGTTGTCTTTTTAGCCGTTTCACAAGCCTTGCTCATTACACTTACAACATCTTTAGCTTCTTGATTATTGAAAGCTTCTTTTGCTTTTTGTACAACGGGAGTTAATATATTATAAGCGCCCGTGGCTGCTTTTCCGGCATTTGCAACAACGGCTTTAGTATCTTCTTGTATCTGTTTTAAGCTCTGCTGCGATTCACCAACAATGGCTTTAACGGCCTCAGTAGCTTCTGCGTATGTATTTGGCAAAGTTTCTTTTACATAGCCTAAAGTTGCCGTTCCTTTCTTTGCTTCTTCACTCGTTAAAATAGCAGCCAGATTACTTTTTTGCTCTTTAACAGCAGTTACAATTTGTTCTGCGGCAGCTTTGTTTTGTTCTAAATTATCCAAAACAGCTTTTGCATTATCAAAAGAAGTTGTAAGAGCTGTTTTTGCTCTATCTGATAAATTTGGATATTTGGTATCCACAAATTTTGCAAAATCTTCTTTAGAAAGTTTTGCTGCCATATCAAGTATATCTTGAGGAGCAAGAAGAGCCGAATCTTTTATAATTTTAAAATCTTCTTTTGGAATTGCTTTCAAATTTTGAGCAATTTTATCAACATTAGCAGCAGCTTGTTTTAGAGTTGCATAACTTTTACTAAGTTCCGGATTAGATTTTGCTAAATCTGCAATATAAGCGTCGAGTAGTGCTTGACCTTCTTTTTGGATATTTTCACGAGTTAAGTTTTTATTTAAATTTCGTTTAATTTCCTGAGCAATAGGAAGAGACTGAGCTTCAGAATTTTTAAAGTAGTCTTGTATTTTTCTGATTGGCTCAACAACTTCTTGTTCAATATTGTTTATGGCATTTTTAACGGGTTTAAGGGTCTTATTGGTTTTATATATACCAATACCGCTGAGTCCTCCTCCGATTGCCGTACCTGCAATAGCACCATAATTATTATTCACGCTTGAATTACTATTAACACCTTGAGACATTTTACCACCTTTTCACTATTTAATCTAACTAGTATTATATATAAAACATAAATCCAAAAAAAATTGCGTTTTAGAAATTTTTATTTTTTTATTTCTTAAATTTCTTTACATAATCAAATATCAACAACTTTTTGAATTTAAATTTTTGTTTTATAATACTTATAACAATACTTTTAAAGGGATATTACAATGGGTCAAACTTTAGCTCAAAAAATTTTATCGGCTCATGCTAATCATGATGTCAACTTTAATGAATTAATAATAGCGTCTGTTGATGTTTGTGCTACACAAGACGGCACGGGGCCATTAGCAATTAAAGAATTTAAAAAGCTAAATAAACCCTTGTTTAATCCAAAAAGAACAATTCTTTTTATTGACCATGCCGCACCTTCTCCAAGAAAAGAATTATCAAATGCGCATAATATTATTCGAGAATTTGCACGTGAATATGGAGCGGTTTTATCAGATATCGGGTGCGGTGTTTGTCATCAAAGACTTGTTGAAGATTATGTTAATCCTTATGAAATATTAGTTGGAGCTGATTCTCATACTTGTACATCCGGTGCCTTAGGCGCTTTTGCTACCGGGATGGGTTCAACCGATATTGCAGTATCAATGGCATTTGGTAAAACATGGTTTAAGGTTCCTCAATCTTTTAAAATTGAAGTTGTGGGCAGTTTTGAACAAAATGTTACATCAAAAGATTTAATGCTTTATTTAATAGGTTTAATCGGTGCTGATGGGGCAACATATAAGGCATTGGAGTTTTGCGGCGAAACAATTAAAAATATGTCAATGTCAGAGCGTCTTACATTGTCTAATATGGCTGTTGAAGCAGGGGCTAAAGCAGGCTTATTTGAAACGGATGAAAAGACCAAAGAATTTTTAGCTTCAAGAAATAGAGCTGATAAATTTAAAGAATTAAAGATGGATAATGATGCCATTTATGAAAGAATTATAAAAATTGATGCTTCTATAGTTAAAAGAATGGTATCTGCTCCGCATAGCGTTGATAACGTTAAAACCGCCGATGAATTGAATAATGTTAAAGTAAATCAAGTATTTATAGGTACCTGTACAAATGGAAGAATTGATGACCTTAGAGTTGCAGCAAATGTTTTAAAGGGTAATAAAGTTCATAATGACGTAAGGCTTATTATTGCACCTGCAAGTAAAGACACTTACCTTCAAGCTGCAAAAGAAGGGTTGATTGAAACATTCCTTGAAGCAGGGGCAAATTTAATTCCATCGGGTTGCGGCCCTTGTGTTGGTGTACATGGGGGAATATTAGGGGATGGGGAAGTTTGTCTTACAACCCAAAACCGCAATTTTCAAGGAAGAATGGGTAATACGGAAGGTTTTATCTATCTTTCAAGTCCTTATACCGCTGCAAAATCAGCTATTAAGGGTTATATTTGCTAGGGTGTCTGTTGAGCCTCTTTTTGTGTTGCGCTTGATGTAATATTTTTTGCTGCGTTTTTTGCAGCGTTTTTTATTCCGGATGAGCAGGCGGGTAATGTTGTTTGAGCGGGTGTTGCAGTGCCTGCTGCAGCAGTTGTCATAGTATTTAGAGGGTTTAATTTAATCTGTTTTTTAAGCTCATCAATAAATTCATCTCTGTATAAAAACCCTAAATGCGCACCGTTATTAAATAAAACAAGCTTATTTTCGCAATATTTTCTTAAATTTTTAAGCTCTTTTTTATCCGTCAAATAGTCATCTAAACTATGATAAATAACATAATTATCACTATTTATCAAATAATCTGAGATTGAATTTAAGCTGTTTGCATTTTTCAATTCATCAAGAGAATATTTTACAAGAAAATTTTTTGCAAGATAATCATTTAAATTTGTGTTATAAATTGCGCTATAAAGTTCTTTTTTATCAATATTTTTATTGTTTTCAACTTCTGTTGTATAGATTAAATCGGATAATTTTTGATGAAAAATATAGGCGCTGATTAACTTTGCTTCATAATTTGAAAAAGGAAGATTGTTTAAGTTTTTAGTATATTTATTTTTTTCATTATATGCTCTCATTACTTTTGCAGCCGTTAGAGCGACTTTTTGCTTGAGGTCATTAGGGTAATTTTTCCAAGCTTCAATAAGTTTATCAATTTTTTCTGCCGCATACATAAGCTCATAAGGCGGACAAACGGCAATAAATTTATCAATATTTTTTGCACCCGTTTCATATTGCTCATTTGCAAGGAACAAAAGCGCATAAGCACCTAAAGATGTACCCATTGCGGTTCTTTTTATAAATACTCTGTCATATTTTTGAGATAAATATTTTATCGCATTATTAACAAGTAAATTTATATATTTAACATCATCTTTAATTATGCCGATTTTATGCCCTTTTTCAATACTTTTTAAAAATTCCCACTGAAAATGATTTCCAAAAATTAAAACACTATATCCTTCATCATAAAATAATTTTGCTAAGATTGTACTATGGGTATTGTTTATTCCTTCTCCAACAGAGGGAAAAAGAATAGCTAAGGGTGAAGTTTTATCTTTTTGCAGAATATATCTGAATTTGTATTCGGGTCTGTTTGGTACTACAGAAACGGAAGCTGTTTTTATTTTTTTATTAAAAGACCTGTTCCAAATTGAAATTTCAGACCACATTGATTTATTCAAGTCCGCTAAATCAAATAAAGCTGTTCTCATTGAGTCTAGGACAGGGTTTTGAGGGTTGTAATTTGTTAAAATTATATCGGCAGTTAATTCATCATCAATATCGTTTAAAATTAAGTTCTCGCTTCCGCTTATTTTTCCTTTAACATCAAGATTTTCTTGTTTTTTGCTATCAACTAAATCAACTTCATCATAATCATCTTTAAAAGTTTCTAAAACCTTGGCTCTATCATAGTTAGAAAGCTTAATATATTTTTCAACTCCGAAGAATTTTCTTGCAATGTCGTAAGGGTCTGCAAAATTTGATTCAACCATTTTTATCATGGGTTGAATATATGCGGTTCTGTTGATTAATAAACCCATTTTAATTGCTGCAGCTATGGGAGAAGCAATATATGTCGTAGGGTTAAGGGCAAAATCAAACAATCTGCCGAATAAATCTCTTGTTGTTGTTGAAGATATGAAAGGTAAAACAAGATATTTGCCGCATTTACATTTGCATTTTGCAAGCGCCTGCTCCATATCTTCATCATACATTTCAAGCTTAAAAATTAAATTTGCAGCGTCAATCATCCCTGCAACACCAAGGGTTGTATTAATTAAAAATCTTTTTGTTTCATTTTTAACGGCGTCAAAATCTCTCTGAATTAATGAACTTACAAGCCTTTTTGGATATTCAATATTGCTGTAAGCTCGATTTAGACTATCTATTACAAAATTGGGCATAATTGAAGCCCACAAAATATGAATTTTTTTAACAAAAATTCTGTTTAATTTAAGGTTTAAATTAAAAACTTTTCGATTAAAATTTTCATATTTATCTTCATTCAAATAAAGCTGATTGTAACAGGGGTGTTTTTGATTAACTAAATCTGCTTTATCTGAATTATTTGAGGTGTCAACAGCAGCTGTAGAATTTGCAATATTTGCCAATGAGGGGATAGTGTTAAATAGGAGAATATTTAACAATAGAATAAAAGAGATAATTTTTTTCACAATATTTTTCTTTCAAATCTGATAATTATTTTGATTTATATTATTTATTTGAAAAAAATAAAATACTCAAAAAGATATTAGCCTTTTGAATAAGATTT
>CANPYC010000066.1 GCA_947587615.1 Candidatus Gastranaerophilales bacterium
GTATATCAAAGGCTTAGTTATTTAAGAACATTCTAATATTTTTATTCTTACCAAAATCCATAAACGTTCGTTTATGGTAGGCTTTGTTTATTAAAAAAAGCTAAGGAAGTCTCAATATGAAAAAAGCATTTATTACAGGTATTACAGGTCAAGATGGAAGTTATTTAGCTGAACTACTTCTTGAAAAAGGTTATGAGGTTCATGGTTTGAAAAGACGAGCTTCAACATTTAATACGCAACGTATTGATAAACTTTATGACAAAAATAATAATTTGATATTGCATTATGGTGATTTAACTGATAGTTCAAATTTACTACGCCTTATTGCTGAAATACAACCTGATGAAATATATAATTTAGCTGCTCAAAGTCATGTCAAGGTTTCTTGGGATTGTCCAGAATTTACAGCAGATACGGATGCATTAGGTACGTTAAGACTTCTAGAAGCTATTAGGATTAATCATTTGGAGAAAAAAACAAAGTTTTATCAAGCATCTACATCAGAATTATACGGATTAATTCAAGAGCCGATACAAAATGAAAAGACGCCTTTTTATCCACGCTCACCTTATGGCGTCGCAAAACTTTATGCTTTTTGGATTGTGGTTAATTACAGAGAATCTTTTGGTATATTTGCTTCTAACGGAATTTTATTTAATCATGAATCTCCTCGCCGAGGAGGAACTTTTGTTACGCGTAAAATCACCATGACTGCCGCAAAAATTAAATTAGGGCTGCAAGATAAATTATACTTAGGCAATCTCAGTGCTAAGCGAGATTGGGGACATGCTAAAGATTATGTAGAAGGAATGTGGCGCATTTTACAAGCGGATAAGCCTTCTGATTATGTGTTGGCATCAGGTAGAACCACTTCAATCAGAGATTTTTGTAAAATGGTATTTAATGAACTCGGTTATAATTTGGAATTTGTAGGGCAAGGTATTCTTGAAAAAGGTATTGATTCAAAAACAGGAAAAGTTTTAATTGAAGTAGATCCTCAATATTTCAGACCGGCAGAAGTTGATTTGCTTTTAGGTGATAGCTCTAAAGCTCGGCAAGAACTTGGCTGGTCACCCCAATATGATTTATCAATGTTAATTAAGGAAATGGTCGCTTCTGATTTGGAATTAGCTCAAAGAGAAAAAACATTAGTGGATCAAGGTTACCAAGTCCATCTGTCTAAAGAAAATTAAAAGTTAATTATGGAGAAATAAGAGTTATGAAAAAAGATTTAGTTTCGGTTGTTATCCCTACATATAATAGAGAAAAGACTATTAAGCGTTGTATTGATAGCGTTTTAAATCAAACTTATCAAAATTTTGAGATTATTGTTGTTGATGATGGCTCTACAGATAATACTAAAAAAATTGTTGAAGCATATAAAGATCAACGAATTAGTTATATTTTTCAAGCTCACATGGGGGGGAGGGGGAGCACAAGTGGCACGAAATAATGGCTTAAGACATGCGCATGGCGAATTCATTTCTTTTCTCGATTCGGATGATGAATGGCTTAAAGAATTTATTGCCCATTTTGTTAAAGAGTTTAAAATAAAGAAAGCAGAATGTGTTTATTGCCTTTCAGGTGCGTTGAATAATAAGGGAAAAGTTTATTCGGTACGTAACGATACCCTATGTGGAAAAATATATAAGAAAGCGCTTGAACAGGGGTACGTAACATCTCCGACTTTTTTGATGGTCAAAACGTCATGCTTTGATAAAATAGGCTTATGGGATATTAATTTAATAACATGCCAAGATGATGATATTTGTTTTAGATTGGCGAAGTATTTTAATTTTCAATTAATTCGTCAACCTTTAGGTATTTATCATACAGACGCTGAAAATCGTATTACAAACCCAATTAGAGCGCCTCGTGGTCGTGAATATCTTTGGGATAAGTATAAAGATGAGGTGTTGAGAGAATGTGGAGCAAATATATTAGCAAAACATTATTTCAATACCGCCCAATTATGGGCTAACATCAATTATACTGTAGATTGTTGCAGAGTATGTATAAAAAGTTTAAATTATAAGATTTCATGGGTAACTATAAAGTTATTTATAAGACAACTTGTTCGTGGACTGCTGGGTTGTTTTTATACAAAAGAAAAGTTTAATGATTGCCGCAAAATTACAATTTTAAAATTAATTAAATTCAATTATAAGAAACGGGAAAAACATGATACAAGTGATAAATAAGGGTAAGTTATTGGCCATTATTATACCTTCCGATTATCATAAAAACGGAGTTGAATTTTTTACACCTAATGATTCTTCCTTACAATTAGCATTTATGAGTCATCCGAAAGAAAAATCAATTGAGGCACACATTCACAATGTAGTACCAAGAAAAATTATGTGTACGAATGAAGTTTTAATTATTCGTAAAGGAAAGCTTAGAATAGATTTCTATGATGAAAATCAAGTATACCTTGAAAGTTATATTTTACAAAAAGGAGATACTATTCTTTTATCAAGTGGAGGACATGGTTTTAAATGCCTTACAAAAGTAGACATGGTAGAAATTAAACAAGGTCCTTATCTCGGTGAGCTTGATAAAGTTAGGTTTCAAGGGGTTAATCAAAATGAGGTGAAAATCAAATGAAACAAATTCCCGTATGCGAACCATTTTTGAATGGAAATGAAAAAAAGTATGTTACTGATTGTATGAAAACAGGCTGGATATCTTCGTCAGGTAAATATGTTTCTGAGTTTGAAAATAAATTTGCTTCTTACTGTGATCGTAAATATGGGGTTGCTGTTTGCAATGGGACTGTTTCTTTACATTTAGCATTAACATCTTTAAATATAGGAAGAGGAGATGAAGTTATTATACCTAATTTTACAATGATAGCTTCTGCTTTTGCTGTATGTTATACCGGAGCAAAACCGGTTTTTGTTGATGCGGATCCAATTACTTGGAATATTAATGTTAATCAAATTGAAGAAAAAATAACTTCAAGAACAAAAGCCATTATGCCAGTTCATATATTTGGAAATCCTTGTAATATGGATGCTATTACTAAATTAGCTGAAAAATATAATTTATACATTATAGAAGATGCTGCAGAAGCACATGGTGCAACATATAAAGATAAAAAAGTCGGAAGTTTTTCAGATATAGCATCATTCAGCTTTTTTGCAAATAAGAATTTGACAACCGGTGAGGGCGGTATGGTGGTGACAAACAACAAAAATTTATATGATAAGGCAAGGTATTTTAAAAATATGTGCTTTCCCTTAGATGCCGCCAGAGTTTATGAGCATCAAGACATTGGTTTTAATTATCGTATGAGTAATTTACATGCCGCAATAGGTTTAGCTCAGGTTGAAAAAGCAGATGAATATAGGAATATGAGAATTAGGAATCATCGCTTATATAAAAATTACCTGAAAGATGTAGAAGGTATAAACTTTCAAAAAGATGAGCCGAATGGTTTAAATGTTTGTTGGATGAATGCAATTTTAATTAATCCTAAAATATATGGACATAACAAGGAGGAATTAATTGATTTTTTAAAAACCAATGGTGTTGATACAAGGTTACTGTTTACTGGGATGCATAAACAAAAATCATTGCTTGATTTCGGTTGTGATTTAAAAGGCAATTATCCTATAACAGAAAATTTAACCCAAAATGGTTTGTACTTACCTTCTGCAAGTCATCTCACAAAAGAAAATATTGAATATGTTTGCCAACTTATTAGGGAGTTTAAACAATAATGTCTGTTTTTGGATCATATTCAAAATATTACGATTTGCTCTATCAAGATAAAAATTATAAAGCAGAAAGCTTATATATAGCAAATATGTTGGGAAATTCAAAAAATATATTAGAACTGGGATGCGGTACAGGCAAGCATGCTTATTTATTGGCTCAAATGGGATATAACGTTTACGGTATTGATATATCTGAATCTATGATTAAAAAAGCGAAACAACTTGGAAATCCTTGTGAAGTTGCTGATGTAAGAACTTTCAGGGCAGGCAAAACTTTTGATGCTGTTATATCTTTGTTTCATATTGCCAGTTACCAAACTTCTGATGATGACATAATCAAGTATTTTAAAACTGCCTCTGTACATTTAAAAAGAGGAGGAAAGTTTATCTTTGATTTGTGGTATAAACCTGCTGTTTTATTTCAATTACCGGAGAAAAGAGTTAAAGAGCTGGAAAATGAAGACATTAAAGTTAAAAGATTTTGCTCTCCCAAGCATATTATTGAAAAATCGGTCGTAGAAGTATGTTATGATATTGAGATTACGGATAAGAAATGGGGGGGGGTAGAGATGATACACGAAGTTCATCCAATGCGGTATTTTTCAATGGAAGAGATTAAATATTTTGCAAATCTTGCCGATATTCAAATTATTAATGCTGAAGAGTGGATGACAAAAAATATACCTTCTCAAAAAACATGGGGTGTTTGTTTTGTAGGTGAAAAAGAATGAAAATAGGCTTTTATATTGGCGAAGTTGCACCTGAAAGCATAGGTGGTGGATATACATTTCAGATGAATGTATTAGAGGCTATACAAAAATTTAAAACAAAACATAAATTATTCTTTTTTTATAGAAACCAAGAAAATTTATTTACAGATACTGATAATATAAAGTATATTAACTTAGGTGTTTTAAAAAAAAAGAAAAAAACAGTTTGGCAAAAATTAAAGAAAAACATTAATAGAAGAAAAGAAACTTTTAATGAACTTTTAAAAAAGCTTGATATTCAACTAATGTATTTTTATGCCGTACGTTTTGAAGAAATAAATATTCCCTATTTTATTACGGTGTGGGATTTAGCACATAGAGAATTTCCATTTTTTCCTGAAATTTCATCTACTTTTCAAGAAAGAGAAGTTTTTTATAATAAAGTTTTGCCCAGAGCTACCAATATTATAATTGGAAATCAAGAAGGGAAAAGGGAAATTTGTAAATATTACAATATAAATGAAGATTTAGTTAAAATTATACCAATGATAACGCCCAGTGATGTTTATATTTTAACTGAAGATAAATCAATACTTTATAAATTAAATATAGAGCCACAAAAATATTTATATTACCCGGCACAATTTTGGTCTCATAAAAACCATATAAGATTACTTAAGGAACTGAAAAAGGCTAAAGTTTTAGGTGATCATTTTAAACTTGTTTTTTCAGGATCTGATCAGGGGAATTTAAGTTATATTAAAACTAAAGTACAGGAATTTAATTTGGAAAAAAACGTTATTTTTACCGGTTTTTTAAAACGTGAAGAGGTCATTTCTTTATATAAAAATGCATTTGCCTTGACTTATGCTTCTTTTTTTGGTCCTGATAATATACCTCCATTAGAAGCGATGGCCTGTGAATGTCCCGTGATTTGTTCAGAATATAAGGGTGCTTTTGAACAACTTAAAAATGGTGTTTTATATTTTAATCCCTTAACTGGTAAAAATTTTTTAACGAACTTAGAAAAATTAAAGAATAAAAAATTTAGGTGTAAATTAATAAAAAGAGGTAGAGAAGTAGCCCTTTCGTATAATACAAACAACTATGTTAGAAAAATGTTTAGTTTAATAGATGAATTTGAAAATTACAGAGGATGTTGGAAATAATTGAAATTTTCAACATCTTCTATAAGCTTAAAACAGTACAATTTTGAACTGTACCCGGAAAGTTGGACAGTAAAAAGAAGGTCCCGAAGATTGCGCTAGCAATTTTCGGGATAATTTTTTA
>CANPYC010000067.1 GCA_947587615.1 Candidatus Gastranaerophilales bacterium
AGAAGGAATATTTAATGACTAAGACAGAAGATTTATCAAAAGGCGAAATAGTAATATACAAAAACGAAAACGGCAATATTTCGTTTGAGGCAAAGTTGGAAGATGAAACAATTTGGCTGACTCAAGATATGATGGCAAAATTGTTTGAAACAACAGTACCTAATATTAACATGCATATTAAAAATGTATATGACGAAGAAGAATTGGAACAAAATCGAACTATTAAGGATTTCTTAATAGTTCGAAAAGAAGGCAGCAGAAGCGTTTCAAGAAAATTAGCTTTTTATAATCTTGATATGATACTTTCTGTCGGATACAGAATTAAATCAAAAACCGCAACTCAATTTCGCAAATGGGCAACCTCCGTTTTGAAAGATTATATGACAAAAGGTTATGTAATCAACGAAAAGAAATTGAAAGAGGAACAAGATAAAGTAAAAACCTTGCAAAGCACTATTAATATTTTATCAAGAAGTTTAACCAAACAGGTAGATAACTTGGAAGATGCACAAAATATAGCAAAATTATTGGACAACTTTGCTCAAGGGCTTGATTTATTGGATAATTTTGACCATAAAACGCTTGATACAAAAGGCAATAACGAAAAAGAAGCTGTTAGAATTAGCGAAGAAGAATTTTTGCAGGTTATTGATAAAATGAAATCCGAATTTGCAACAGATGTTTTTGCAAACCCGAAAGACAAGAGTTTTTCAAGCTCTGTTAATCAAATATATCAAACTTTTGATTCTCAAGAGCTTTATCCGACCTTGGAAGAAAAAGCAGCTATGCTTTTATATCTGATAACAAAAAATCACTCATTTTCAGACGGCAACAAACGTATTGCCGCAAGCTGTTTTTTGTATTTCTTGGATAAAAATAATATTTTATATAAAAACAATATGCCGATAATAGATAGCGCAACTCTTTTTGCACTAACTTTGTTAATTGCGGAAAGCAACCCGCAAGAGATGGAAACAATAAAAAATGTTGTCTTGAGTGTGCTAAATAGGGGAGGGGATGTTTAATGACTAATGCCAGCCTTGATAAATACAAAGACTCGGGGATTAAATGGATTGGGGAAATACCGCAAGAGTGGAATTTAAAAAAAGCAAAACATATTTTTGTGCAATCTTTTGAAAAAGGTGGCGAAGATTTGACACTTCTTTCTGCAACGCAAAATGAAGGGGTTATACCTAAAGATGGACTTGAAGGTGTTGTCCAAGTTAAAGAAGATACAGACTTATCTTTATTCAAAACAGTTAAAAAAAAGGATTTTGTAATAAGTTTAAGAAGTTTTCAAGGCGGATTTGAATACTCAAATTTTAATGGGGTTATAACTCCTGCATATACTGTTTTCAGAAATAAAATACCTATAAATGATGATTATTTTAAAATGTTATTTAAAAGTGATGGCTTTATTGCAAAGATAAATTCTCTTACGACGGGAATTAGAGAAGGGAAAAATATACAATATGACGATTTTAAACATATGACATTGCCTTTACCAACACTTGATGAACAACAGCAAATTGCTGATTATTTGGATAAAAAATGCGGGGAGGTTGATAGGGTTGTTGAAGTTCAAAAGCAGATTATAGAAAAATTAAAGGAGTACAAACAATCTGTTATAACGGAAGCCGTAACAAAAGGCTTGGATAAAAACGCACCTCTAAAAGACAGCGGTATTGAATGGATAGGCAAAATCCCTTATCACTGGAAAACTATAAGAATAAAAAATGTTGCATGGTTAAAGGGGAGAATAGGCTGGCAGGGATTGAAATCAAACGAATATCAAGAAACTGGTGCATATTTAATTACAGGAACAGATTTTGATAACGGAAAGATTAATTGGGATAGTTGTGTTCATATCACACAAGAAAGATATAATGAAGATGCCGATATTCATATTAAAGAAAATGATTTACTTATAACGAAAGATGGAACTGTTGGTAAGGTTGCATTAGCTTTAAATTGTCCCCCAAATGTTTCGCTAAATAGTGGTGTGTTATTAATTAGAAATACAAAAAACATTAAATATTTTAGTAAATATTTATTTTATATTATTTTGTCAGACGTATTTTGGCAATGGTTCAGTTCTAATTTGAATGGGAATAGTACTATAATACATCTTTACCAAGAACAATTTTATAACTTTTGCTTTTGTTTCCCAGACCCCGAAGAACAAAAACAAATAGCGGATTACTTAGACATTAAATGCGCTGAAATTGATAAAGCAATATCTGAAAAAGAAGCCCTAATTGAGAAATTAACTGAATACAAAAAATCCCTCATCTACGAATGTGTAACAGGAAAAAGAAGGGTGGCTGTATAATGGAATTTATTAAAAATCCTCAAATTATAGGTGCAATAATTGCTTTTAGTGGAGTAATTGTTGGGGCAATAGCAACTGGTATAATAACATTACTGTCAGACATTATAAAGTTTAATCGAGATGAAACAATTTATTATAAAAGAAAAAGGGAAGAAATATATTTAGAAATGCAAAAATTTATAATTGAATGTGAATCAATAACTAATTCATCTGACCATATAAATGTAGAAAAATTTAATGATATAAATGCAAAAGCTAAAATCTATCTAAAACATGATGTTTCTGTTGAATTCTATTCACTAATATCAAATATGTTTGATACAATTGCAAAAGATAGGTGCTTTTCTAAAGAAGCATGCAAAAAATTTACTAAACAAATTAGAAAAGATTTAAAAATAGAGGATTAATTAAATGCAAGATACTTTACTAAATAAAAAACTTTGTAAAATGTAGATTTTATTTTTGAAGTGTGTGGATAATTTTTTAACTTATTTTTTTAAAACATTGCAATAACTACGATTTTATGGTAATGTGTGTAGATAATTATTGTTTAATTTGATGTAATTTAATTTAATTTAATGTAATGTAATGTAAGTTAACTTAATTTAAATAATAAATAATACGAAACGAAAGATTTAATAAATGAACAACTATAAATTGCAAATACCTAATCCTGAATTTGATAGCTCAATTACAGAATTGATAATGCAGCTAGAGGTATTAAAGACTGAAAAAGTTTATCTTGATGTTAATCCTGTTTTGTTTTTTCAATTAAATAAACTTTTTCACTCGATAGAAAGTTTGCAATCCGCAAGAATTGAAGGTAATCGTACTACTTTAAGTGATTATTTTAAAGTTAAGCTGGATAACAAAATACGAAAAAATGAAAATGTTGAGGAAATTATAAACATAGAAAATGCTATTGACTATATCAACAGGCTTTTTGATGAAGATAAAAATATACAAATTTCTAATTTTATTATAAAAGAATTACATTCTATACTTACTAAAGATTTAGTTACCGAAGGAAGTCATACACCCGGAAATTATAGAAAAACTGAAGTTTTAATTAAAAATTCAAAACATACTCCGCCTATGGCAATAAAAGTTCAAGAATACATGGACGAACTGATTGATTGGATTAATATGCCCGCTAAAATCCAAGAAAAACCTTTGAAAGTTGCAATAGCTCATCATCGTTTTACTTGGATTCACCCTTTTGATAACGGTAACGGAAGAATGGCTCGATTATTAACATATTTCTTATTAAGGCAATATGGTTATAGAATGTCGTATTTGATGAATTTATCTGCAATTTTTTGTATAGATAGAAAAATGTATTTTGATATGCTTGAAAAAGCCGATTTCGGAGCCAGAAAAGAACTTTTAAATTGGTGTGAATATGTATTAAGAGGTTTAAATATAGAAATAGCCAAAATGAAAAAACTTCTTGATAAAAAATATTTTATGCAGTCTATTTTAGAACCTGCATTTCAGGCTTGTTATGACAGAAACCTTATTTCAAGTGAAGAATTAAAAATCTTGGGGAAAACACTTACAAGTGCGGATAATATTATCATGTTAAAAGATATAAGACCATTCTTTAAAGATAAAACTGATAGACAAATTAATTTTATATTAAAACAAATGACAAATAATAAATTATTGCAAAAAAATGAACCCAATAGCAAAAAATATTTATTAAATTTATATAATGATATTATTACATATGAACTTATAAAAAAACTTGAAGATGAAAAATTTATTGTAATAAATAAGGAAAATAAATAAATGCAAGATACGTTATTAAAAGAAAAGAACTTTGAAGAAGCGATTGAGAATTATTTAATAACCGAAGGCGGTTACCAAAAAGGCTCGCCAAAAGCTTTAAATCGTGCTACGGCATTAGATGAAGATACATTTTTAAAATTTATTAAAACAACGCAAGAAAAACAATGGCAAAAACATTGCACAAATTATCCCGATAACCCTGAACATGAGCTTTTAAAAAGGTTTCAGGAAGAAGTTGAACAAACGAATCTTTTACAAGTATTAAGACATGGTTTTAAAGATAGAGGCGTTCAATTTTATGCTTGTTATTTTAAACCCGAAACCTCAATGAACCCTGATACTGTTGAAAAATATAACCAAAATATCCTGCATTGTACAAGACAGATGAAATTTTCTCTGCTTGATGAAAGAAGTATTGATATTGTCCTTTTATTAAACGGTATTCCTATTGTTTCAATGGAATTAAAAAATCAGTTTACGGGGCAGGATACAACAAACGCAATAAACCAATATAAATTTGACAGAGCAACAAAAGATAAATTATTTGAATTTAAACAAAGAGTATTGGTGCATTTTGCGGTTGACTTATATAACGTATTTATGACAACAAGACTTCAAGGGGCAAGTACATATTTTCTACCCTTTAATCAAGGCTCAAACGGAGCAGGCGAAGTCGGTGGAAAAGGAAACCCCAATATAGAAGATGATTTTATTACATCTTATTTATGGAAAAAAGTTCTTACAAAAGATACTTTAATGGAAATACTGCATAAATATATGCACTTACAAAAAGAAGATATAAAAGATAAAAAGGGAAATATTACAGGCACTAAAGAAACAATGATTTTCCCAAGGTATCATCAATTTGATGTTGTTACAAAATTACTTGCCGATGTAAAAGAAAGAGGAAGCGGAAAAAATTATTTAATACAGCATAGTGCAGGGTCGGGAAAATCAAACTCTATTGCTTGGCTTGCCCACAGATTACAAAGTTTACACGATAAAAATGATGAAATTATTTTTAATTCCGTAATTGTTGTAACGGATAGAAAAATATTAGACAGCCAGCTGCAAGATACTATCTATCAATTTGACCATACTGCAGGTGTAGTAAGACCAATTAAAACAGGTTCTCAAAGTCTGAAAGACGCCTTAAATGACGGAGCTAAAATAATTATTACCACACTTCAAAAATTTCCTTATATTTATCAGGATGTTGAAGCAACAGGAAAAAGATATGCCGTTATTGTTGATGAGGCACATTCTTCACAATCGGGGACTGCCGCTAAAAAATTAAAAGTCGCCCTTGGTGATACTCAAGAACTGTTAGAACAATACGCACTGGAAGAAGCTAAAGAAGAAAACAGCCAAGAAGATTATGAAGATAATTTGGT
>CANPYC010000068.1 GCA_947587615.1 Candidatus Gastranaerophilales bacterium
TTTAACAGAGAAGTTATCCCCTACGCACCTGACGCTTGGATTGATGAGAAGAAAACAAAAATCGGTTATGAAATACCTTTTACAAGATATTTTTATAAATATATTCCGCCAAGAAAGTCAGAAGATATAATGAAAGAAATACTTGACCTTGAAAAATCTCTAGAAGGAAGTTTGGAAGGAATATTTAATGATTAATAGTGAAAACAAAGGCGAAATTGTAATATATAAAAACGAAAACGGGAATATTTCGTTTGAAGCAAAATTGGAAGATGAAACAATTTGGCTAACTCAAGATATGATGGCAAAATTGTTTGAAACAACAGTACCTAATATTAACATGCATATTAAAAATGTATATGATGAAGAAGAATTGGAACAAAATCGAACTGTTAAGGATTTCTTAATAGTTCGAAAAGAAGGCAGCAGAAACGTTTCGAGGAAATTAGCTTTTTATAATCTTGATATGATACTTTCTATCGGATACAGAATTAAATCAAAAACCGCAACTCAATTTCGCAAATGGGCAACATCCGTTTTAAAAGATTATATGACAAAAGGTTATGTAATCAACGAAAAGAAATTGAAAGAAGAGCAAGATAAAGTAAAAACCCTGCAAAGCGCTATTAATATTTTATCAAGAAGTCTAACCAATCAAACAGACAACCTCAAAGATGCACAAAATATTGCAAAATTATTGGATAATTTTGCTCAAGGGCTTGATTTATTGGATAATTTTGACCATAAAACGCTTGATACAAAAGGCAATAATGAAAAAGAAGCTGTTAGAATTAGCGAAGAAGAATTTTTGAAAGTCATTGATAAAATGAAATCCGAATTTGCAACGGATGTTTTTGCAAACCCGAAAGATAAGAGCTTTTCAAGCTCTGTTAATCAAATATACCAAACTTTTGACTCTCAAGAGCTTTATCCGACATTGGAAGAAAAAGCAGCTATGCTTTTATATTTGATAACAAAAAACCATTCATTCTCTGACGGCAACAAACGTATTGCCGCAAGCTGCTTTTTATATTTCTTGGATAAAAATAATATCTTATATAAAAACAATATGCCGATAATAGATAGCGCAACTCTTTTTGCACTAACTTTGTTAATTGCGGAAAGCAACCCGCAAGAGATGGAAACAATTAAAAATGTTGTGTTGAGTGTGCTAAATAGGGGAGGGGTGTTTAATGGATGATTTGGAAAAAGTTTCAAAATGCAAAGATGTAGGAGAAACACTGGCAAAAATTATTCGTGGGGATTTTGTTTCTCCAGAAGAAAGATTAATCGCTATAAAAGATTGTATAGATTTAATGCAAGTACCACAACAAGAAAATAATAAGGCAGACAATGAAAACGATATATAATATAAAAACATACGATAAATACAAAGACTCAGGTATTGAATGGATTGGGGAAATACCTGAAAAATGGAAATTAACAAAAATAGGACAATTATATATTGAACGAAATATAAAAGTTTCTGACAAAGAATATTTACCTTTATCAGTAACAAAAGTTGGGATTGTTCCACAATTAGAAAATGCTGCAAAAACGGATAATGGTGATAATAGAAAACTTGTAAAAATAAATGATTTTGTTATTAATAGTAGGTCGGATAGACGAGGTTCTTGCGGAATTTCGGAATATGAGGGTTCTGTCTCTCTTATTAATACGGTTTTAGCGCCAAGAAATAATATGTTTAATAAATATTATAACTATACATTTAAGTCAGAATGTTTTGCAGATGAATTTTACAAATGGGGAAGTGGAATTGTCGATGATTTGTGGTCTACCAAGTGGTTAGCTATGAAAAATATTTATATACCATATCCAGAAATAGAAGAACAACAACAAATTGCAGATTATTTGGATAACAAGTGCGGGGAGGTTGATAGGGTTGTTGAAGTTCAAAAACAGATTATAGAAAAATTAAAAGAATACAAACAATCTGTTATAACCGAAGCCGTAACAAAAGGCTTAGACAAAAACACATCTCTAAAAGACAGCGGCATTGAATGGATAGGCAAAATTCCGCAAGATTGGAAAGTTTTAAAGCTAAAATACATTTCAGACTTTAATCAAGAAGTTTTAAGTGAAAATACTGATAAGAATAAGGTAATAAACTATATTGAAATTGGAAGCGTAACCAATGAAAAAGGAATAAGCGACTATCAAACATTAACCTTTGAGAATGCACCAAGTCGAGCAAGAAGAATAGTGAGAAATGGTGATACAATCTTATCAACTGTTAGAACATATTTAAAAGCAATAGCATACATAGACAATCATTATAACAATTTTATTTGTTCTACCGGGTTTGCTGTATTTACTCCAAATAAAAATATTCTACCAAAATTCTTATTTCACGCACTTCATTCAGAATGGTTTGTTTCTACCGTTGAAGCAAATTCTGTTGGAATAAGTTATCCTGCAATAAATACAACAAATATAATTAATTATAAATTAGCAATACCTTCGGTAAAAGAACAAGAACAAATATTATGTTATCTTGACAACAAATGTTCTAAAATTGATAAAGCAATATCTGAAAAAGAAGTCTTAATTGAAAAATTAACGCAATACAAAAAATCTCTCATCTACGAATGCGTTACAGGGAAAAGAAGGGTAAGCGAGCGTCATTGCGAGGAATGTAAATGACGAAGCAATCTTTTATATACATCATGACTAATTATACGAATACTACGCTATACGTCGGAGTTACAAATAACCTTTTAAGGAGAGTTTATGAACATAAAAATAAATTAGTTGACGGATTTAGCAAAAAATATAATTTAACAAAGCTTGTTTATTACGAAGTTTTTGAAAATATTGAAAGTGCAATTTTAAGAGAAAAACAAATAAAAGGAGGTTCAAGAAATAAAAAAATTCAGCTTGTAAATTCAATTAATGATAATTGGGAAGATTTGTATGACAAAATAAAGTAAAAGATTGCTTCGCTTTGCTCGCAATGACGAAGAATAAATAAAAAGATTGCTTTGCTCGCAATGATAAAAACAGATAAAAGATTTGATATAATTAAAAATAATACAAAAACAACAAAAAGGATAATTACATGCAAGATACTTTATTAAAAGAAAAAAATTTTGAAGAGGCGATTGAAAATTATTTAATAACAGAAGGCGGTTACCAAAAAGGCTCGCCAAAGGCTTTAAATCGTGCTACGGCATTAGATGAAGATACATTTTTAAAATTTATTAAAACAACACAAAAAAAACAATGGCAAAAACACTGTTCAAATTACCCGGATAACCCTGAACATGAGCTTTTAAAAAGATTTCAAGAAGAAGTAGCTGAAACGAATCTTTTACAAGTATTAAGACATGGTTTTAAAGATAGAGGTGTTCAATTTAATGTTTGTTATTTTAAACCCGAAACCTTAATGAACCCTGATACTGTTGAAAAATATAGTCAAAATATTCTGCATTGTACAAGGCAGATGAAATTTTCTCTGCTTGATGAAAGAAGTATAGATATTGTCCTTTTATTAAACGGTATTCCTATTGTTTCAATGGAATTAAAAAACCAGTTTACTGGGCAGGATACAACAAACGCAATAAACCAATATAAATTCGATAGAGCTACAAAAGATAAATTATTTGAATTTAAACAAAGAGTATTGGTGCATTTTGCGCTTGATTTGTATAACGTATTTATGACAACAAGGCTGCAAGGGGCAAGTACATATTTTCTTCCGTTTAATCAAGGTTCAAATGGTGCAGGCGAAGTCGGTGGAAAAGGAAACCCCAATATAGAAGATGATTTTATTACATCTTATTTATGGAAAAAAGTCCTTACAAAAGATACTTTAATGGAAATTTTGCATAAATATATGCACTTACAAAAAGAAGATATAAAAGATAAAAAGGGAAATATTACAGGCACTAAAGAAACAATGATTTTCCCAAGGTATCATCAATTTGATGTTGTTACAAAATTACTTGCCGATGTAAAAGAAAGAGGAAGCGGAAAAAATTATTTAATACAGCATAGCGCAGGGTCGGGAAAATCAAACTCTATTGCTTGGCTTGCCCACAGATTACAGGGTTTGCACGATAAAAATGATGAAATTATTTTTAATTCCGTAATTGTAGTAACGGATAGAAAAATATTAGACAGCCAGCTGCAAGATACAATCTATCAATTTGACCATACCGCAGGTGTTGTAAGACCAATTAAAACAGGTTCTCAAAGCCTAAAAGACGCCTTAAATGACGGAGCTAAAATAATTATTACCACACTTCAAAAATTTCCTTATATTTACCAAGATGTTGAAGCAACAGGGAAAAGATATGCCGTTATTGTTGATGAGGCACATTCTTCACAATCAGGGACTGCCGCTAAAAAATTAAAAGTCGCACTTGGTGATACGCAAGAACTCTTAGAACAATACGCACTGGAAGAAGCTAAAGAAGAAAACAGCCAAGAAGATTATGAAGATAATTTGGTTAAAGAATTAATAACCCATGGAACTCATAAAAATATATCTTTCTTTGCTTTTACGGCTACTCCAAAAAATAAAACCCTGCAATTATTCGGGGAAAAACAACAAGACGGAA
>CANPYC010000069.1 GCA_947587615.1 Candidatus Gastranaerophilales bacterium
GGCGGTGTTGTAATCGACCCTGAAGGCGGTGGAGAAATTAAGCCTGATGATGATGACAATGTTGATCCTGATGGTACAGTTAATGTCGACCCAAATGGCGGTGTTGTAATCGACCCTGAAGGCGGTGGAGAAATTAAGCCTGATACATCTCAAGGAGACGAAACCGAAGGAGATTTAGACATCGAGCTTTCCGGTGATTACGGAACGGATGATTTGAGTGATGTTTCGGCAGATGACGAAACAGAAAATTCAACAATGTCTGACGAAGATTTAAGTTTAGATGATAACAACGATGAAAATGAGGGTGAAGAACAAGATTCAGGCTCACAGGGCGGAATTTTTGAAAACATCAGCAAAACATTTTCAAAAATGTTTGTCGGCGAAGCAAAAGAATATGAAGATTTTGTTGAAGAATATGGCGACAGGATTAAAGATGAACTTGGTTCAAAATATTAAAAATAAAATATAAATATAAAAAATACTCCCTAAATAGGGAGTATTTTATTATAGTAAATTTTCAACGTCGTTTTGCACTTTTAACAATATTTCATCAATTCCATCGTGGGTTTTACCCATCCCTTGCGCCATTTGAGGTTTACCACCCCCGTTTCCGCCCAGTGCTTTAGTAATTTCAGCTACCAGTTTTCCTGCCTGAACTTTTTTAATTAAGCTATCCGATACTTTAGCGCTTACAAAAACGGTTCCGTCTTTTTTCATTGAACAAAGCACAATAACGCTTTCACCAAGTTTGTATGAAAGCATTTCAAGCCCTAATTTAATAGCATTCGGGCTAAATTCATCAACTTTTGATATTAAAACTTTAGCATTTCCTGCTTCAATCGCTTTTGATATAAAAGAATTAAAGTTTTCTTTTGCTCTTGTTGCTTCCATATCACCAAGTTTTGATGATAAATCTTTATTTTCAAGAATTAATTTATCAATTTTTTCTTGAATTTTATCAATAGGTACTTTGTTTATTGTTGACAACCTATCAAGCTCATCCGCTTTATTTTCCAAAAGTTCAAAACAAGCATTTGAGCAAACAATTTCAATTCTTCTAACACCGGCTGACGAAGCGGATTCAGAGATTATTTTTGCCATTCTTAAATCTTTTGTATTATCAACGTGGCAGCCTGCACAAAGTTCTTTTGAATAGCAAACGCTGTTTTTATCATCAAAGCTCACAACCCTTACAAATTCGCCGTATTTTTCTCCAAACAAAGCCATAGCGCCTGTTTTATTTGCTTCATTAAGACTCATTACTTTTGTTGTTCTAATAAGCCCTTGATTAATCCAAGAGTTAATGTTTGCTTGAACGCTCTTAATTTCATCAGGTTTTAGTGCTCTATCAAAAGTAAAATCGTATCTTGTCTTATTTTCTTCAACATAAGAACCTGCTTGATGAACTTCTTTACCTAAGACTTTTTGTAAAGACGCCTGCAAAAGATGAGCTAAAGAATGGTGTTTTGTAATTTCCGCCCTTCTTTGAACGTCAATTTTAGCTAAAAGCGTATCTCCCTTTTTAATCGGGTTTTCTTTTATTATGGTTCTATGAACAAAAATATCTTGAACTTTGAATGTTTTAACTACTTCAAATTCTTCCCTGTTTAAAATAAATATGCCGCTATCACCGACTTGACCGCCGCATTCGGCGTAAAAAGGAGTCTTATCTAAGATAATATCAAAAACACCATCAAGAGCATTTTCAACATTGTTTCCATCCTTATCAACAATAGCTAAAACTTTAGCTTCGCATTCATTATTGTCATAGCCGATAAATTCGGTATTAGGGTTGTTTATATAATTTAAATCATCGGTTATAACCACTTTTTGCATAGCACTTCTTGCTCTATCCTTTTGTTCTTGCATGGCTTTTTTAAACCCTGCTTCATCAACGCTTAAGCCTTTTTCTTGAGCTATTTCAAGCGTCAGTTCATAAGGAAAACCAAACGTGTCGTATAATCTAAAAGCGTCATCACCCGATATAACTTTTGAATTATTTTTTATTGCCAAGTTTATCAAATCTTCAATCAGTTGATAACCTTTATCCAAAGTGAGTTTAAAGCGTTCTTCTTCTTTTAGAATTGTGCTTTTAATTTTTTCTTCATTTTCTTTTAGCTCAGGATATTGAGCGCTGTATCTTTCTATTACGCTATCTATAACAGGAGCTAAGAAAGGCAGCTCAAGCCCTAATAAATAGCCATGGCGAAGCGCACGCCTTAAAATCATTCTTAAAACATAGCCCCTGCCTTCATTAGAAGGCTTAATCCCATCCGCTATCATAAATGAAACGCAGCGAGCATGGTCAACTACAATTCTAAGTGAAATATCCGTTTTTTCGTTTTCTTTATATTTTTTCCCTGTAATTTCGCAGACTTTTTGTAAGATGTGTTTTAAAATATCCGTTTCAAAAGTACTTTCAACCCCTTGGCATACCATTGCAATACGCTCTAAACCCATGCCTGTATCCACATTCTTTTTATCAAGCGGGGTTTGATTACCTTCTTCATCTTGGAATAATTCAGTGAATACCATATTCCAAATTTCAACCCATCTGTCGCATTCGCAAGTTGCAATAGAGCAGTCGTCCGAGCATTTTAAGTGTTCACCAAGGTCATAATGAATTTCAGAGCATGGCCCGCAAGACCCTGTTGGCCCCGGAGGTCCCCAGAAATTATCTTTTTTTCCTTTTCTTATAATTCTTTTAGGGTCAATATCTGTTTCCTTAACCCAAATGTCATAAGCTTCATCATCTGTTTCAAATATTGTTACCCAAAGGCGGTCTTTATCAAGCCCTAAATATTCTTTACTTGTTACAAATTCCCAAGCCCAAGGGATTACTTCTTTTTTATAATAATCACCCCATGCAAAATTACCGAGCATTTCAAAAAACGTATGGTGGCGGGGAGTTCTTCCGACATTTTCAATATCAGAGTCTTTTCCGCCGGCGCGAGCACATTTTTGGCAGCTAACCGCACGAGGGGGAGTATAAGGGCATTTTTCGAGTCCTAAATAATAAGGAACAAACTGAACCATACCCGCACTTGTTAACAATAATGTAGGGTTATCGGGTATCAGGCTCGAACTTTTAACACGTGTAGAATTATGTTTTTTTTCAAAAAAACTTAAAAAACCTTCTCTTATTTCATCAACTGTTTTCATCATAGTAATTTAATACTATCACAAAAAAAATAAAAAAAGGTATTTTGAAAATACCTTTTATAAAGAAATGCTAAATTCCACAGCAGGACAATTTGAATACATTGCATAAGGATAATTATAACTCCTTACAAGTATACCGTTTCTGTAAGTACAGTATCGAGGATATCTTGCAATTGGAGGAGGCGGATACATCGGGTAAGAGTATCTTATCAAATAATGCGGGTGATGTATATGCCTTGGTGGTCTTGAAATATTATGATAATAAGGGTGTCTGTAAGCACCGTGTATTGAACCATGGTGCGGATGCGGTCTTGGCGGTTGCGCCAAAGCTATGGTGCTAAATATAAGTAGCGTTAAAATGCTTGCTATAATCCCTTTTTTCATAATATTATAATACCCCCGTTTTTAACGTTTTACTCCGCTTGTATACATATTCCAGTAACCGTTTGTACATATACCGCCATCAGAAGTACAAACAACTCCGTCATATACTTCAAGCGGCTCTGAACCGTTTGTTGACATTCTGCTGTTACCTACAACACACATTTTTCCGTCTTTGGTACACATAACACCGCCGCCGTAATACGAATCATCACTATTAGCTAATACAGGCATTGCAACAAGTGACAGTACAAAACAGCTTAAAAAAATTTTTTTCATAGTCTAATTCTCCTTATTTTTGTTTCCTGTTTTGTAAAACGAATTGCAAAGAAGAAATGTTCAAAAATAATTCTTTATAACTTAATAATTTTTAATATTTTTAGTAATAATAATTTTCATATTGTCTGTTATATGCGTCAATTCTTGCTGCATGGTATTTATTTTTAAGAGGTGAACGAGAATGAACATATCTTACACCGCTTGACATGTGGACATATCTACCGTTAGAGTATAATCTTTGTTTTGGAGGATTTTGGTAATAGTGTGCATATTTTTTTGCCTGTTGCTCGTAAACTCTTTCATAATCGTCATCATAACCAAAAACACAAGAAAACATGTTAAACGACAAGAATAGCGCCGAGCTTAAAATTAAAAATTTTTTTGCCATAATTATCCCCCAAATTCTTCACATAAAAATATCTTAAAGAATTTTTTTTGCCAAATCGGGCTAAATTTTTAACATATTTTTACATAATTTTTTAAAATTTAGCTTGATTATTTTTTTTGATATTATATTATAATTAAGTAAATATTCTGCGGGAGTAATTCAGTGGTAGAATGCTTCCTTGCCAAGGAAGATGTCGCGGGTTCGAGTCCCGTCTCCCGCTCCATAAAAAGCACTCTTTAATCGAGAGTGTTTTTTATTTGCACTCGACGGGACAAGTCCCTTACTAACGT
>CANPYC010000070.1 GCA_947587615.1 Candidatus Gastranaerophilales bacterium
TCAAAACCTCCGAACATTGAAAGCCCTTGAATTGGCGGAGGAACAAAAGAAAACATCTGAATATTAGGATATTTAGCACTTATTGCGCTTGAAGCTTCCATGATATCATTCAAAGTTTTATGAGATTGCGCTTTTTTCTCTTTTGACATAAACATGTATTTTATAAAATTAGGATTTAAGCGCTCTTTCCACTCTTGCAGATGAACAATCATAATTGAAGTATTCTGCCCGTTAAAACCGTTCAGAGTTAAAACAGACTTAACCCCCGGGGTATTTAGGAAATCTTGAGTTAATTTTGTTGTAATTTCATTGGTTTTAGCTAAAGATGAGCCGTCTTTTAATTGAACGCTTGTAAATAATGCCCCTATATCTTCTGTCGGTAAAAAGCCCGTAGGAATAAGTTTAAACATTCCAAGCAAAGCTAAAACCAAAACAACATAAGTAATTATTGTTCTTTTTGGAGCTGCAATAAAGTATTTTGAACCTTCCATGTAGCTGTTTTTTGTTCTTTCAAATGCTCTATCAAATTTCTTTAAAGAAACATCCCAACCGTAGGCTAAAAATTCGCCCCATGCTTTTAGTTTTTCAATTCCTTTTAAATCTTGTTTATCAGACCAATAATCTTTGTATAATTGTCTGTATTTTTCATAGAAACTGCGCTTTGGCATATCTTCCTTGCTTCTTAAAAAGATTGAACACAAAGCAGGCGCTAAAGTTAAAGCCATAACCGTTGAAATACCGACAGATACCGCAATTGTAATTGCAAATTGCTGATACATTTTACCCGTAATCCCGGGGATAAATGCAACAGGAACAAATACCGCCATAAGTACAAGTGAAGTTGCAATAACCGCTCCCGATACTTCTTCCATGGATATTATTGCCGCTTCTTTGGGTTTTAAACCTCTCTCAATATGTCTTTGTACGTTTTCAACAACTACAATAGCGTCATCTACAACCGTACCAACCGCAAGCACCAAACCGAACAGAGTAAGAGTGTTAATTGAAAAACCAAACATCGCAAATGAAGCAAAAGTGCCGACCAATGACACGGGAATTGCGCAAAAAGGCACAATACTTGCTCTCCAATCCCCTAAGAACAGATAAACCGTTGCAACAACGATAAATACGGCAAGTATAATTGCCTTAACAACTTCCGCCAAAGAGTCTTTAACGGAGTCGGTTGCGTTATAAAAAACGTTATATGCAATCCCGTCCGGGAAAGATTTTGCGAGTTCTTCCATTCTTTTATTGCATTTATTTGCTACATCAATTGAATTTGCATAAGATAATTGCGTAACGGACATTACGGCAACGGATTTATTATCAACCTTACCGTCTGTTACATAGTTTTCACCGGCAAGCTCAATTGTTGCAATATCGGAAAGCCTTATTGTCTGACCGCCCGAATTAGAACGAACTATAATATTTTCAAATTCTTCTTTTGTTTTAAGTCTCCCGGGGGTTCTTAAAGTAATTGCCATATCGGGCTTATTAACCAAAGGCTCGGTACCTAAGGCACCCGCCGAAACTTGAGCATTTTGCGCCGTAATTGCAGCAGACACTTCAGAAGGCGAAACATTCAAAGTAGCCATTTTTTGGCTATCCAGCCAAATGCGCATAGAATAATCTTTTCCGCCAAAAACCTGAACTTCGGCTACCCCGTTAATACGAGCAAGCTCATCTTTTAAAAATATCGAGGCATAGTTTGATAAAGTAATCAAGTCAACCGACTCATCGGGCGAATAAATACCGTAATATAGTAATCCGCCTCCGCCCGTATTTTGTTTAACCGTTAAACCATACCTTGAAACATCCGAAGGCAAGCGGGAAGTTACCAAAGATACTTTATTTTGTACGTTAACAACATTCATATCAGGGTCAGACCCTACTTCAAAAAATATTGTTAAACGATACTGCCCGTCTTCAGAATCGGAAGTCATATAAATCATTCTCTCAACACCGTTTACGGCTGATTCAATCGGGGCTGCAACGGTTGATTCGATAACATCTGATGAAGCACCCATATAAGTAGCACTAACAGTTACTTGAGGAGGAGTAATCGTCGGATATTCTTCAAGCGGCAATACTTTCATTGCAATAAAACCTACAAGCATTATTACAACAGATATTACAATTGCAAATCTGGGTCTGTCTATGAAAAATTTTGAAAACATTAAATTCTCCTAAAAAGTATTGTTGTTATTGCTCAATATTTTCTTCAGCGTTTTGAGAGGGCGCTTGTTGGGCAATTTTAACGGGCATTTTCGGCATTAATTTAGTAATATTTGTTGAGATAAATTTATCTCCCTTATTAAGCCCTTGTGCCACTATCCAAAAACCTTCATACTGTCCGTTATCTTTAAAATATGTTGTTTCAACGGTATTTTTATCAGACAACGTATAAACATATTTTCCTCTTGAGTCTTGTAAAACAAGGTCTTGAGGAATAACTAAAACATTATTTTTTAAATTTGAGTAAACTTTTACTTTAACAAAATCCCCCGGAATTAGAGTATTATCAGGGTTATCAAAAGTGGCTCTAAAGTCAATCGTACCGGTTGAGCTTGAAATTTGATTATCCAAAAAATCCTGTACGCCTTTAATCGGATAAGTTTTTCCGCTTGGCAGAATTATATCTACCTTTGTCGGTTTTTCGCCTTTTTTTGGAATGAAATCAAGATTTCTTAACTCGTCAAATTGTTTAGAGTCAACACTGTATTTTACATAAATCGGGTTTGTTTTTGTTACTGTTGCAAGAGCTCCTGAGGCAGCACTTACATAATTTCCTTCCTGAATTTGAAGTGAACCGATTTTACCGTCTGTCGGAGATTTTATTTTTGTATAGCCAAAGTTTCTCTGTGCTTCCGCTAACTGTGCATTTGCAGATTTAACAGCCGCAAGAGCCGATTCTTTTTGAGAATATAAACCGTCATAAGTTGATTTTGAAATAAAATCTTTTTTAACAAGCTCCGCACCTCTTTTATAGTCATTTTCCGCTTTATAGAGATTGGCTTTTGCGGTTTCAAGGTCTGCTTTTGCTTTATTTAAATTATTTAAATATTGCGTCGGTTCAATTGTAAATAAAACCTGTCCTTTTTTAACAAAGTCGCCTTCTTGAAAATGCTTTTTTTGAAGATAGCCGTCAATTCGAGCTACTAAATCAACTTTATCGGTTGATTGCACACGTCCCGGAATTTCAATTGATTTATAAATTTCCATCTCTTTTACTTCATCAAGAGAAACCGTCGGAACCGAAGCTGCGGCAAGCGCTTTAGCTCTTGAATGTTCGCCGTATTTAACATTTACAAACCGGGCTGCGACCAAGAGCAATATTATAATTGAGCTTATAATAAGAATTTTTTTCATTATGTTTTCCCTCCCCAAGGGTAAGCATTATTATCTTCATTTATCTTAAATCAAATTGTTGTTAAAATGCAAATTATTAAAATGAGTTAAGCCATATAGTATTGTACGCACTAAAGGGTATTAGTCAAATTAGTACTTTTGTTTTGTTTAAATTTAAATATTCGGCTAATTTAAAAAAAATCAAAAAAGGTATAATTAAAATATCCCTTTTTATTTTTATAAAGGAGGATGGAATTATGATAAACGAATACTTTAAGACACTTTTAAAAAAAGTGAGAGAATACGATAAAAAAGCGACTAATCCTTTTTTAAAAAATGAATACGAACACAATTCAAAAAATAATATCTACACGCAAACTTATATCTGGGTAGAAAATAATAAAGGCTTGAGCTAATCAGCTCAAGCCTTTTTAAATGTTATTTCATCATTATTAAAATCAATTTCTATTGTGTCGTTGTCACTGAATTCACCTTTTAAAAGTGCTTTAGATAAAGGGTTTTCAATTAACTGCCTGATTGTTCGCTTTAAGGGTCTTGCGCCATACATAGGGTTATATCCTGCAAGTGCCAAATGGTCTTTAGCTGCTTGTGTTATTGTGATTTCAATTTTTCTTTCTTTTAATAAATCTCTTAAATATTGCATTTGAATATCAACAATATGAGATAAATTATCAAGCGTTAAAGCGTCAAAGAATATTGTTTCATCAATTCGATTTAAAAA
>CANPYC010000071.1 GCA_947587615.1 Candidatus Gastranaerophilales bacterium
AGACTAAAGTCTACCCTACTCTATTATTCCAAGGTTAAAGTTTTATCAAGGTTTAAGCCATGATAATCTTGCTGAATAGTTACTGTTTCAATAATATGCCATTGCAAGGGCAGGTATTTTAAAAGAATGAGATTAAATAGCCGTAGGGTGGACTTCGCTCCACCGTTTTATCAAAGTCTGCTCGGTGGCAATTATTTACCCTAACATACAGTTTTAGGATGGTAGACTAAAGTCTACCCTACTCTATTATTCCAAGGTTAACGTTTTATAAAACTTTAACCCATGGCAAGCTTGCTAAATGCGTAGTTATCCAAAGTAAAATTGCAGACTAAAACCTATCTTGCTTCTAATTATTACATGTACGGCAACAATAGCAAAAACAAGCATTCCAAGCTCAATAAAGGCAGGTTACGCCATCCCAGCAAAAAACAGCTCTAAACTTAGAGCTGTTTTTTAACAAATATTTAAATAATTATTACTTTTCACCTGCTGCGATTCTTGCCATAACCGAAATTGACTTCTTACCAAGTGCAGCGCCGTCGTTACCAATGAAGATATAGTATCTGTCACCTATTAACGGAGCCATATCGCTCGTAGCGCTTAAAGTTGATTTACCGCCTTCACCAGTTTTGAGCTGAGGTTCTACTATATTAGGTGTTGACATAATACCGTTAACATCAACAAGAACAACAGCACAAGCTTTACTGAAAGCTGCTGATATTGAATCTTGAGAATTAATTTCAGCTTTAGAACCACAATCGGTTGTGGCACCACCGCTACTTGTACCACCTGAGCTCGAACTTGTATAAACCGCATAAGACAAGTTATCATCTGAAATAATCCAAGGGGTAGTACCACCTGCAGCAGTCGCCGTCTCACCTTCAGCAGTATCGCTAGGACCTACTTTAACATTGTCTCCTGTAGGACCCGTATATGTAGCAGCCTGGTAGAAAGCTTCTCTTTTAACAGAAGCATCTTCTGTAGTAGCAGGAGTAGCATATTCTCTAACAGCCAAGTTAGAGCTTAACTGTTGAAAAATATAACCTGAAGCATTAGATTTAGTAGCAGGCAGCTGACCGGCTACTCTTGACATTGTTGCTATATTTGCTACCGTATTATAAGCTTTATTGAATGCAGTTTTCCATTGTTGTTCCGTAACACCGCGCATTAGGGAGGGGATAGTCATTGTTGCGATAACACCGATGACCATCAATACGATTAAAATTTCAGCTAATGTAAACCCTTTTTTAACTCTCATGTGATACTTCCTTTATTAATCTCGTAAATTACTTTCATTGTTTGTATTATAGACCTTAGTTTATATGATGTCAAATATTTTGTAAAATCTGACTTATAGGACTTTTAAATTCGTTTTTTTCTTTTTATTTAATTTATTTGTATAAATGTCATAAATTCTTGAAGCAAGAGACTTTGCCGTGTCGCCACGAGGCTTAAAAGCAATGTATTTTTTATAATAGCGAATTGCGCTGTTATATTTTTCAAGTTTATCAAAGCAAAGCCCAAGCCCAAGATAGGCTCTATAATATTTTTCATTAATTTTTAGCATTTTTGCAAAAAGATAAATCGCTTTTTTATACTTGGCTTGTTCAATATAAAGACTTGCCAAATTTGCTAGAGCCGGTATATAGTTAGGATATTTTTCAATTATTGCACGGTATACAAGTATAGCCATGTCATCTTCACCCGAGAGTTCATGGGTTAGAGCAAGCTTAACCTGTGCATTTTTATTATCAGGCTGGAGTTTAATTGTTCTTATGAAATTTTTTTGAGCATTTTCATTGTCAGAGCAAAGAAGGTAGTTTAATCCCAGTTCGTAGTAAACTTCTGAATCAAAGCTATAAACGCTTCTTGCAGATTTTAAATGTTTAATTGCTTTATCATATTCTTTTAAATTTTTATAGGCTTTTGAGATACCTTTATAGGCATAGACATTGTTTTTATCAAGCATTAAAGAGAGCAAGTATTCTTTAACGGCTTTTCTGTATTCGTTTTTAAGCATAAAAGAATCGCCGAGCGCACAAAAGAACTTTTTATCCCTTTTTTGTACTTGGGTGGTATAGGAATTTTTAATCTTTTCAAAACCGATAGTTTTATCGTTTGTATATCTAAAACTCAAATTACCTCCTAAACAAGTAATAGTTTAACGAGTTTGTACAAAAAACCCATTAATCAAAAGATGAATTTTAGATTTAACCTTAGGATTTATTTTTTAAAAAGAAGAGGCAGAAGGCGGCAAGGAGGATGGCTGATAATCATGCCGTATTTTCTTTGACATCATTAGAGTAACAGGGGTTTATAAAAGCTTGGGGATATAATCCGCAGGGTAGATTTTAGTCTACCGTTATTGTAATCATGTTGAACGGTTGCATGTTACAAAGTTTTAGGGCTGCTTTATTGATGTTTAGAACGGTGGACTAAAATCTACCCTACTTCTAAAACCTATTTTTGAGATTGCCACGCTGACGCTTGCAAATTATGTTTGACTCAAATATCTTACAACAATAAACAAGAGTAAAGCACTTTAATTTCAATACTCCTCAGGCATCAAAAAATCAAAGTTTATATCAAATAAACTTCTCAAAGCAATTTTTTTCTCAAGCTTGTTTTGTATTATAGGGAGGTGTGTTTTTGTGAATTTATCACAGGTTAATCAAAAATACATTAATCAAATAAAATATAATACTAAACAGGCTAACAATACCGCAGCGCAGACCAACAGCCGACCGACCGACAATTTAAAAATCAATAAGAAAAAAATGCTGGTAAGCACAGCAGCAGGAATCGGTATCGGTGCTATTGTAATCGGGGGTTTACTTTACGGGAAAAAAATAAGTTTTAAAAATTCAATAAAATTGCCTGCGCACATTGAGTTTGAAAATTGCGACACGCTTGAGAAGGCAATTGAGTTTGGTAAAAATAAATTAGGAATTTCAAAATACATAGGTTTTGCCGAAAATGATACGGATGTTGTTAATTGGATTAATGAAGGACTTGTTTATATAAATAATGCTGCAAAAGGCAAGGCGAAAATGCCAAAAAATATTGCATATATGAAATTTAAAGAAGATAGAGCAAATTTAATTACCGCAGCTTCAATGAACAGTGTAGGTACTTTGTCGATAAATAAAAATTACATAAATAATATAAAAAATGACATAAAAAAAATGCTTTTAGATATATCCGACAAATATAAATTTACTATTAAAAAAATTGAAAAAAAGAAAAACTTTAAAGAATACATAAATTTACAAATAAAATTTACAAATAAAGCAAAAAATAAGTTAAATGAGCAAGCTAATGCCGTAAAATTCAACTATAACTCAACTTTTGCAACAATCAGCCATGAAATGGGGCATTATCAGCATGTCATCAACACAAACACTTGTCTTCCTGATTTAGATGATATGTATAAAGATTTAATTAAAGATAATATTGACGTTGTAAGAAGTGTTTCAGGCTATGCAGCAACATCTCCCATCGAATTTGTAGCAGAATGCTATTCAATGATGATTGATGAAAAAATGACGGGAAAAAAATTGCTGTCAGATGAAGCACGAAGGCTTTATTTAAAAATGGGCGGAGTTACATATTGATTTGACAGCGTTATTGAAGGATGTAATCGGTGGAGATGTCCTCATAATTTGCGTCATTTACAAGGGTGAGGAAGCAATGGAATTAATAAAAAGATAGGTATAGTAAAAACCTTCTATAAAGGTTTAACCCATGGTAATCTTGCTAAATGTATGCTTACTTTAAGCGTAATGACAGACAAAAGTCTACACTACTTCTTAAAACCTATTTGTTTTAGCTGCTTTGTAATCGTCCCTGAACAGTTATAAACGGTGGATTAAAGTCCACCCTGCGAATACCAAACTGATACGATTGAGAATTATAATTGCAGGGTAGACTTTAGTTTATAGTATTACCCACAGCATCATTAGAGAGAGTGTAACAGTAGGGTAGTTATAAACGGTGGACTAAAGTCCACCCT
>CANPYC010000072.1 GCA_947587615.1 Candidatus Gastranaerophilales bacterium
ATTGTTCTATTGAATCGATAAATCTTTCCATTACATTTTTATTTGTTGTACTTTCTTCTTGCGTTTCTTCAGCTGCAACAGCATCAGACTGATCTGCGTTTTCTTCTTGCGCTTCTTCAGCTGCAACAGCATCAGACTGATCTGCGTTTTCTTCTTGCGCTTCTTCAGCTGCAGCATCATCTATTTGGTCGGTATCTTCAACGGCTTCCTGTCCTTCATCTTGCTGAGCTTCACTATTTTCAGCTAAACCAAGTCGTTGAGATAACGTTCCGTCTGTATCGGGAAGCACAAAAGTTGCGCCTTCGTTAATTAAGTCGGGGTCTGTGATTCCGTTAGCTTCTAAAAACGCTTGACATGTCGGGTCGTTAGGGTCATATTCAATACCGTAAACGTTTCTTATAATTCTTGAAACGCAGTCAAGTGAGTCATCAGGGTTGCTGTCTCTATATTTTTCAACCGTAATTCCATATACGTAATCGCCGTTTTCGTCTTGAGCTACCTGAATTTTTCCTTTAACGCTTTCGGACATTTCTTCAGTGGATGTTGTTTCTTGAGAGGCTATTTCCTCCTCAGTTCCCACGGTTTCATCCGTCGTTGTTTCTTGTGAGGCTATTTCCTCCTCGGTGTATCCGGCTTCGAGTAAAATTTCATATTGTTCTTCATCGTCCCCTATAAGATTGTTATAATTTGCATATTCTTCTTCAAGTTCATCTACGGATATGGTATCCTTGTCATCTTCAGGGTTTGTGTCTGATGAATCACCCAGTGCAATAATATCCAACACCAGCCTGTCATCTGTATCCAATTCTCCGGATTTAATTTTGTTAAAATCCTCTTCGCTGTATGGATTGCCTTCGTCGCCATAGATACCCGCATATACCGTCGAATATGCCTGATAAGTACTTATTCCTGAAGGATTGTTTTCAAATAAACTGCATAAGCTGTTACCGGTAGTTTGTACATAATTAGCTGCCTGTGAAACAACCTCTCCCATACTGCTTTCTGTGGCAGCCGGAGCCGCTTGTTGGGTTGTGTTGATTTGTTTTATTGATTGTACTAATATTGTTTTAAAAATATTTGGTTGTTCGATACTATCTGCCATTTTTCTTCATCCTTATAGTTGTTCTTCTGTCATAAGTTAACGGACTTATTTTTTGACAGTTTAATAATTCTGTACTTATTAAAAAATTTTTTTACAAAAATTTACATAAAATTAATTTTTTATTTTAAAACTTGCGCCTTTAGCTACTATTCAGCTATACTTTTTTTATGAAAAAAGAAAATAAAAATTTGCAAAAAATAATCTCGTCAAATAAAAAAGCTTATCATGACTATTTCCTCTTTGATAAATTTGAAGCGGGGATTTCTCTTTTAGGTACTGAGATTAAATCTGTCAGAAAAAACGGAGCCAATTTAAAAGACAGTTATGTAAAAATTACCGATAATTCAGAAGCTTATTTGATTAATTGTCATATTTCTCCTTATGAATTCGGGAATATTTTTAATCATGAAGCAAAAAGAGAAAGAAAGCTTCTTTTGAATAAAAAAGAAATATTAAAAATTTTAAACAAAGTTAAACAGGAAAAGTACACAATCATACCTGTTCAAATGTATTTTTCAAGTCGCTGGGTTAAGCTTGAGATTGCTCTTGCAAAAGGTAAAAAGCTTTATGACAAAAGAGAAACTCTTAAAAAGAAAGATATTCAAAGGGATATTCAAAGGACAAAATAAAAATTGAAAAAATTATATTTTCTTGGGCCAAAAGGTACATATAGCGAACGAGCAGCAAAAAAATTTCTTTCTTTTTTGAGTGATGAAATTGAACTTCAACCGATTTCAACAATTGCAAAAGTAATTGAGCTTGTAAATAATTCTCCTGAAAGTTTTGGCGTCGTGCCGATTGAAAACTCAATCGAGGGAATTGTGCGCCCTGCAATTGACAATATATATTCATCGGATGTTTTAATCACAGCGCAAATTGAACTTGAGATAAATCATTGCTTAATTTCAAAAGGAAATTTGGAAAATATTAAATATGTTATCTCTCATCCTCAGGCTTTGGCACAGTGCCAAAAGTTTATTGTTGAAAAATTTGGTGATGATGTTGAGTTAATCAGCTCTTCTTCAACCGCTCAGGCACTTTTGGGCTTAGAAGATAAACCGAATACATTTGCGGCAATTGCAAGTGAGGATGCATACGAGGGTAAAGAATTTAAAATTATTGCAAGAAATATCTCTGATGTTAAAGATAATAAAACTCGTTTTGTTTTAATTTCAAAGCATGAAATTAATTTAGGTAAAAAAGAAAGAACGTCAATTGTTTTTAATACAAAAAACGAGCCCGGGGCATTGGTTGGAATTTTAAAAATTATAAATAAATATAATTTAAATCTTGTTTATATTGAATCTCGCCCGTCTAAAAAAGTTTTTGGAGAGTATAACTTTTTTGTTGATGTTGATAAGGGGGTTTGTGAAATTCAAGAAGCACTTAAAGAAATTCAGCATAAGTGTAATTATTATAAATTGCTTGGCAGCTATTCAATTTTATAAATTTCAATTTATAAAAATATAATATCTATATATGAGCAAAAAAATAAAAAATATAGTATTATATTATCGTTATGTTAAATCTATTATTGCCAAAAACTAAAATTCAAGCTTATAATCTCCAATCTGTTCCTATTGAAGAATTTGAAATTGTAGGAATAGGGCAAATTAATCAAGCATGTAATCAGGCTTATGACGGTGAAATATTGCTCACTGTTGTAAATTTTGCAAATGAATGCAAAAATTTTGATGAGCGTGAAGGAGTTACCTTTGCAGACTATTTTACCAAAAGAAAATGTCCGAAATGTAAGAGAGATGAGCTTTTACCGACAAAGATAAAAGTTAATTTGGATAATTTATATTTAAAAAACGAAGAAAAAATTGCAAACAGAACCTATAAAGCATACAGAGCCTATAAAGAATATCCGATGAATCGTCAGCGCTCAAGTATAATTGAGGCATATTGCCCCGAGTGCGGGTCATGCTTTTCAATAATCATAAAAAGTTGTGATTTGTGGATTAAAGAAGCAAAAAAAATTAAAGAAAAAGACCTTATAGGTTCATCCTGGGATGAATATAAAATCGACAGATATTGAATAAAACTTTAAAATAAATTTTGAAAAAAGGAATTATGTAAGTATTTTGTTAAAACCCTCAATTTTAGAGGGTTTTAATATTTTTATAGGATTTTTTAAAAAAACACTTGCAATTTATTTTTGATGTATTAACATAATAATTACCCAAGCGGTTTAACCTTGGTAGTACATTAAAAAATTAAGTCAAGTTTTTTTCAAATTCACCTTTTGAATAGTGTTAGTTTTTAACTTAACAAATTTTAATCTTCAAATAAAATATTTGACAAAAAAAATTGAAGTGATAATTTAGTAAATGTGGCTATAAGCTACTTGGTTGACAGCAGTTAGTTACTATTGTTGAGTAAGTTTTATTAAACAGTGAGTAGTTTATGTTGTCTCTCGTACCTTGAAAATAGAATATCATATCTTGCCGATTATAAGTTATCCAAGATTGAGTTTATCAAAACAAAAACAAAACAAACAATAAACAACTATCTTAACTAACCAATATATTCGGTATGCAAATACAAACGACAAATACCTGTTGATTTTTTTAACGAAAGAAGATTTTTTCGTGCAAAATAATATATCCGTTATTTTAAACGAAAAATTCATTCAACAATTGGACAGTGCGTTTTACTTTATCTTTCTTTCGACAAAAGAAAATAAATTAAAACATTTCAAAATGAGTCAAATCACTCTTTCATAGAGTGTCAGATATATAATATATAAATTATATTAAAATTGACAAAAATTTCTGACAACGGAGAGTTTGATCCTGGCTCAGGACGAACGCTGGCGGTGTGCCTCATACATGCAAGTCGAACGAT
>CANPYC010000073.1 GCA_947587615.1 Candidatus Gastranaerophilales bacterium
TTATCCATTACAAAAGCAACTCGAGCCATATAGCCCGTATCTTCAAGTATTGATAAAAAGAAAAATAAAACTACAATTACGGGTAGAAAAGATAAAACCGCACCAACACCCGAAAATATCCCATCAATTATTAAAGAATGAACAACTGAATTTAAGCCGTAGCTTGTAAGTGCGCTATCAACAATATTTGTAAACCAATTTATAATAAGCTCTGTTTTATCGGATAAAAAGGTACCAAAAGGTCCAAAAGTAATATATAAAATTAAAGATATAATTATTAAAAATGACGGTATTGCGCTATATTTACCCGTAAGGATTTTATCAAGAGTATTAGATAGCTTATAAAAAGAATTTTCAGATGATTTTGAAACGTATTTTGAACACAACTCATCAATAAAAGAATATCTCATATCGCAAACGGAAGCGTATCTATCCAGCCCTGTTTCATTAGTCATTTCGCTTATCAGATGATTGATTGTTTTTATTTCATTTTCATCAAGTCTTAATTTTTCTAAAATTAATTTATCATCTTCAACAAGCTTCACTGCAGCAAAACGAGAGGGTATATTAATTGCTTGAGCGTGGTTTTCAATTAACTCCATAATTGAATGAATACAGCGATGAATTGGAGCGCAAGAATTATCACTTTTGCAAAAATCAAGTTTTTTAGGGCGCTCATCATACCTTGCAACGTTAAGTGCGTGTTCAATTAATTCATCCAATCCTTCATTTTTAAAAGCTGAAATTGGTATAACAGGCACTCTAAAAGTATCTTCTAAGCCGTTAATATCAATACTTCCGTTGTTTTCTTTTACTTCATCCATCATATTAAGAGCTATAACAATCGGAATATCAAGCTCTAAAAGCTGCATTGTAAGAAAAAGATTGCGCTCAATATTTGTAGCATCAACTATATTAATAATTCCGTCGGGTTTTTCGTTTAATAAAAAATCTCTTGTAATAATTTCTTCGCTGCTATAAGGGGATAGCGAATAAATCCCCGGTAAATCTACAAGGCTTGCGTTTTTATCCTGTTTTATAATACCTTGCGTTTTTTGAATTGTAACCCCCGGAAAATTTCCCACATGCTGATTTGAGCCTGTTAATTTATTAAAAAGAGTGGTTTTACCTGAATTTTGATTGCCGATTAGGGCAAAAGTTACTTTTTCTTTTATAATCAGCTTATTTTTATTTATATTATTTTCACCGATTTGAGAATGCTCAATTTCATGAAATTCATAGTTTTTTCTTGGTTTTGTATCGCTAGCGTGAACATCTTTAATTTTGATTTTTGAAGCACTTTCTTTTCTAAGGGTTAGCTCATATCCTCTTAAGCGAAATTCCATAGGGTCGCCTAAGGGTGCTTTTTTAATTAGAGTTACTTCAGTGTTTGGAGTTAAACCCATATCCAAAAGATGACACTTAAGCGCAATATCATTTGTGTCTATTGTATCAATTATTGCGTCTTGACCGATTTTTAGGTTATCAAGTGTTTTTATTTCCATTTAAAGTTGCATTTTTATATAGTTAAAATAATTCTATTCTTAAGTTTTTATGCTGTCAACAAGTGCTATAAAGAAAAAATCTTGATAATTAATCTTAGCCATGATTTAATTAAATCAGAAGGAATAAAAGGAAAAAGACTATGTCAGGACACTCCAAGTGGGCAAATATAAAACATAAAAAAGCAAAAGCAGACGCAGAGCGTGGAGTTAATTTTGCTAAATTTTCAAGAGAAATAATAATTGCAGCTAAAATCGGCGGCGGTGACATTAACGGCAATTTCCGTTTAAGAACGGCTGTTGAAAAAGCTAAAGCAGGCGGTCTGCCTAATGATACAATTAAACGTGCAATTGATAAAGGCTCAGGTAATTCTCAGGGAGATAATTTTGAAGAAATAACCTACGAAGGATATGGAGCAGGCGGTGTTGCAATATTTATCGAAGCTGCAACAGATAACAGAAACAGAACCGCAGGCGATATTAGAAGTTATTTTACGAAATTCGGCGGAAACTTGGGTGAAACAGGCTGTGTCGGTTGGATTTTTGAACCTTGCGGTTTAATTGCAATTGATAAACCGAAAGAAGCTTCAAAACGTTCTAAAGAAGAAGTTAAAATGTTTGATTTTGACAAACTTCTTGAAGATTGCATGGAATTTGACCCTATGGACGTTTATGAAGACGAAGAAGAAGATGATTATAAAATTAAAACAACAACGGAAAATCTGGAAAATACCGTTAAAGGTTTAGAAGCTCTCGGTTATACCTTAAAAAGCTCTGATTTAACAAGAATTCCGTCAAATTCATGTGAAATTGCCGATCCTCAAATTGCTAAAAAAATTGTTCTTTTGCTTGAAAAATTAGATGAACATGATGATGTTCAAAATGTTTATTCTAATTTTGAAGCAAGTGATGAAATAATGAATTCTATTGATGTATAGCTGATAAAGTATGAATGAGATAACGCTTAGTAATTTATTTATGATTACAGGGTTTCTTTTATCCCTGTACGCTTGCGTTTCAAACGACGTTATTCAAACTTTAGGTACTTTTTTATCTACAACAAAACACCGCCCCGTTTGGCAGGTTTGGCTCTTTACAAGCGTTATTCTTGTTTTAACATTTTCTTTAGGCTGGGTTATAAATGACGGGGATATGGCATTCGGGTTGTTAGATAGAATACCTCATCCCGATACATTCTATTGGTGGCATATTCTGCCCCCTATAATACTTTTATTTCTAACTAATAAAGGAATACCCGTTGCAACATCATTTTTAATAATCAGTATTTTTTCATCAAATACCGTTATCGGAATGATGATTGCAAAATCTTTTATAGGTTATATCAGCGCTTTTGTTGTGTCTTTGGTTTTATATTTTTTCATAGCAAGAAAAGTCGAGAAAATATTTCTATACAAAAAGGATAAAAAAGTTTCAACCCCTTGGATTGTTGCAAAATGGTGTTCTACTGCGGTTTTGTGGAGTGCATGGCTTTTGCAGGACGGGTCAAAACTGTTTGTATTTTTACCAAGGAAGTTGACATTTATTCAAATGGTTTTGAGTCTGGTTGTGTTTTTGGTTCTTTTGTGGATAATTTGCTACAAAAGAGGGGGCGAAATTCAAAATATAATTAAGCTTAAAACAAATACGCAGGATGTTCGCTCGGCTACAATTATAGATATTGTCTATGCTTCAATATTAATCTATTTTCTAAACCTTAATAATATCCCAATGTCAACAACTTGGGTATTTTTGGGCGTTCTGGCGGGTAGAGAAATAGCCCTATATAACCGTTTAAGATTTATTACGGAAAAAAAGGTCTATAAACACGTAATTAAAGACTTTACAAAAGCACTAATCGGGCTTTTTGTTTCAATCGGCGTTGTGTTTGTTTTAAACCAGTATGATAAAATTGTTGAATTGTTTAGAACGTATTTTAATTTGTAGATGAGATTTACTTCCTTTTTTTCAAGGGAGTTTTTTAAAAAATTTACTTTTTTTCGAGGGACTTTTTTAAAATTTTTCCTTTTTTTCAAGGGAGTTTTTTTAAAAACGTCCTTTTATTTATCCGTGCTTTTAAATCCCGCAGACAAAATAATTGACTCTGCGCAGCATTTGAACTTATACTGATAGGAAGCTGCTCTTAAGGAATTGATTTTCAGAGGCAAATAACGGGTAATGCTTTTTT
>CANPYC010000074.1 GCA_947587615.1 Candidatus Gastranaerophilales bacterium
GTTTTTGATGAAGAAATAGATAAATCAAAATATACAATTGTTTCGGGTATGAGCGTTGTACCTAAAGTTAAGGTGAAGTAAGGTTAAAGGTTAAAGGTTATAGATAATGGCAAACGAAACAGAATGGAAACCCTCGCATAATATTTGGTTAACATGTTTACCCGTAATGCTTAGTGCGTTTATGTTTGTATTGGATGAAACAATTGCAAACGTAGCACTTCCTTATATGGCAGGAAGTTTCAGTGTTTCAAGACAGGAAAGTACTTGGATTTTAACAAGTTACTTAATTGCTTCGGGGATTGTTATTCCTTCTGTTGATTTTTTCTGCAAATTAATCGGAAGAAAAAACTTTTTTATTTTAAGTATTATTATATTTACTCTGTCATCTTTATTATGCGGTTTAGCCAACAGCCTTCCTATGATGGTTATAACAAGAATACTGCAAGGGTTTGGAGGCGGAGCGCTTTTACCTTTAGGACAAGCAATTACTCTTGAATTATTCCCGATAGAAAAAAGAGCTCAATCAATGGCTTTATTTGGTCTTGTCGTTGTAATTGCGCCTATTATCGGACCTGTTATAGGGGGGTGGATTACAACCAACTGGTCTTGGCCTTTTATATTCTTTATTAACGTCCCGATTGGTATAGCAGCAGTACAGCTTTCAAAAATATTAATCGAAGATCCGCCCTATGCTAAAAAACAAGAAAACGTAAAAATAGACAGCCTCGGATTTTTTACTTTAATCGGCTGGCTTACCTGTATGCAAATAGTTTTAGATAAAGGTAATGACGCTGATTGGTTTGGTTCAACTTGGGTTTGTTGGATGACGTTTTTTGCCGTTACTTTTGCTCTTTGGTTTTTCTATATTCAAATAACAAAAAAAGACTCTTTAATTGATATTAAAGTTTTTAAAGACGCCAATTTTTTAATAGGTACGTTTGTTCAAATAATTATGCAAGGTGTCCTGCTTGCTTCATTAGCGATATTACCGCAATTTTTGCAAGGATTGATGGGCTATGACGCTTTTTTATCAGGCTTAGCAATGATGCCTCGAGGAATTGGCGCTCTTGCAACCGTTATATTTATAGGTACCGTAGGAAGTAAAATTAACAATAAAGTTCTTGTTATAACAGGGTTAACGTTGTTATCAATATCAGGCTTTATGCTCTGCAACTTAAACCTGCAAATTGCAACAATTAATATCGCAATTCCTAACTTTATTATGGGAATTGGTATGGCAATGAGTATGATACCTATTATTACTCTATCTACTCTAACTCTTAAAAACGAACAAATGACAAACGCTTCAGGGGTTCAAAACCTTTTAAAAAACCTTGGCGGTGCAGTTGGTACATCGATTGTAACAACGCTTATATCAAGAAAAGCTCAAGCTCATCAAAGCTTTTTGGTTGATAATATGACAATGCTTAACGATAACTTTCTGGAAAGATTGCAAAGCTATATGGGGATGTTTTCTTCATCAACGGATTTAACAAATGCTTCTCATACGGCTCAAACGCTTTTATATAATCAAATGTTACAACAGGCAAATATGGGCGCTTTTCGTGATACTTTTGAATATTGTGCAATAGCTTGTATTATAATCACACCTTTAGTATTATTTATTAAAGGTATTAAAAAAGTTAAAAAAGAGGCAAATACAAATTAATCTATGTTTGAAGAAAAAGAAAAAATGCTCAAAGGTGAGCTATATAATGCTAATTGTGAAATTTTAGCGCAAGATAGAACAAAATGTAAGGTTTTGTGCTTTAAATATAATAATACTTGCCCTGATGAAATTGAAAAAAGAAAAGAAATAATAAAAAAGATTGTCAAGAAAACAAAAGACAATTTTTTAATTGAACAGCCTTTTATGTGTGATTATGGCTACAATATTGAATTAGGGGAAAATTTTTATTCAAATCACAATCTTATAATTTTAGATTGCGCCCCTGTTATATTTGGTGATAATGTTTTTATTGCGCCAAATTGTGCTTTTTATACTGCGGGACACCCTTTGGACTATAAAACAAGAAACACGGGTCTTGAGTATGCAAAGGCAATTCATATCGGCAGCAATGTTTGGTTTGGAGGAAACGTTGTTGTATTGGGCGGTGTAACAATAGGTAATAATGTTGTTATTGCCGCAGGTTCGGTTGTTAATAGAGATGTCGAAGATAACTGCCTTGTTGCGGGTGTCCCTGCAAGAAAGATAAAAGAATTACCGCTATAGTATAGAAATTATCGCTCTATCGCTAAATTTCATCAAGCGCTTGAGCGAGTCTTTTAATACCTTCTTTTATTGTGTCACAGTCGGCATTGGTGTAATTTAGCCTTAGAGTATTAACTTTTTTAGGGTTAACATAAAAAGGATGACCCGGAACAAAAGCAACTTTTTTTGCTATTGCCTTATCAAATAAGTCTAAAACCGCTTTATCCTCTGGAATTGTAACCCAGCTAAACATACCGCCTTTTGGGTGAGTGAATTTAATATTTTTTGGGAAGTATTCTTCCATAGCGCTTATCATTGCGCCTGCCTGCGTTTTATAGAGCTTTTTAATTTTTTCAATGTGTTTATCTAAGTCATTATTATATAAATAATCAGATATTAAATATTGTCCAAAGATATTTGAATGCAAGTCGGAAGCTTGTTTTGCCGTTTCAAGCATTTTTATTATTTCTTTATTTGCAATTATATAACCAAGTCGCATGCCCGGAGTCACGATTTTTGAAAATGAACCCAAGTAAATATTTTTTTCGCTTTCGTTTAAACCGATGTATGGTATTCTTTCACCTTCTTCAAACCTTAGTTCTCCGTAAGGGTCATCTTGAATTAAAATCATATCCTCATCTTTAATTGCTTCAAAAACCAGTTTTCTGTTTTCTTTTGTATAAGTTAAACCCGTAGGGTTTTGGAAATTTGGAATTAAATAAGCAACTTTGGGCTTTTGTTCTTTTAAAACTTTTTTTAATTCTTCAATATCAAGCCCGTCATCATTTAATTTTGTTTGAATAAAATCTGCTCTATACATGCAAAATGTTTGCAGTAAACCAAGGTATGAAGGTTTTTCAACCATAACCTTGTCGCCTTCATTTACAAAAACTTTTCCGATTAAATCAAGCGCTTGCTGAGAGCCTGTTGTAATAATTACATTATCAATATCAATATTCATATTCCAGATTTTTTTATATCTTTCAACAATGTACTCTCTCAGGCTGTCAAGCCCCATTGTTGTAGAATATTGATAAATCTTATCGCCGTATTTGGTTGCAATTCTGTTCATTGAAACTTTTAATTCTTCTTGAGGAAAAGAAATCGGGTTGGGTAAACCTCCCGCAAAAGATATAATTTCAGGCTTTTGAGTAACTTTTAAAATTTCTCTTATGAATGATGAGGGAGTGTTTTTAATCCTTTGTGAGAAAAATTTTTCAAACATGTTCTTTTCCTTATTAATTGCTATTCTTATTTAATTATAACAAAAATATATTTCTTGCTTCAAAAAATTAAAGTGATAA
>CANPYC010000075.1 GCA_947587615.1 Candidatus Gastranaerophilales bacterium
TTCAGTCCACCGTTTTATCAAGGTTTAACCCATGGTAATTTTACTGAATATTTACTTGTTTTAAATAAGATGGTAGACTAAAGTCTACCCTACAATTTATCGATGTACTTTTTCCAAGTGAGATGGTAGTAATGGCAGACTAAAGTCTACCCTACTTTCTACTTTCTTCATCAACATTGTTTGGTAAATCCGTAGGGTGGACTTCAGTCCACCGTTTTATTATGCTAATCTTGCTAAATATGTACTGTGTCAATCGTAATGGTAGACTAAAGTCTACCCTGTGGTTAGTTATAATTATAAACAAGAAGCATACAATGACACATAAAGTAAAGATGTAAAACCCTGCTTTACATGCAACAACTAATTTTCACCAACCTGCGCAAGTTTTTCAAGCTTAAGCTTCTGGTCGTATTCGGTTAACATATTAATCAATTTATCTAAATTGCCGTCGATTACTTCCCAAACATCAAGGTTTTGACCTATTCTATGATCGGTCAATCTGCCTTGGGGAAAATTATAGGTTCTGATACGTTCGGATCTATCCCCCGTTCCTACTTGAGAACGGCGCAAGTCCGTTACTTCCTGCATTTGCTTTTGAACTTCCATATCATAAAGTTTAGCTTTTAAAATTTGTAGCGCTCTTTCTTTATTTTGAAGCTGTGAGCGCTCTTCCGTGCAGAAAATCATTATCCCTGTCGGTTTATGAAAAACCCTTGCCGCTGTTTCAACTTTATTAACGTTTTGACCGCCCGCACCGCCTGAGCGAGCTGTTGTAATTTCAATATCATTCATATTAAGTTCAATTTCAACATCATCAACTTCAGGCATAACAGCAACAGTAGCGGTTGATGTATGAACTCTTCCTTGAGATTCCGTTTGAGGTACCCTTTGAACTCTATGCACTCCCGATTCATACTTTAATTGCGAGTAAATATTATCTCCTCCTTTAACGGATATTACAACTTCAGATACCCCGCCCGCTTCGCATTCGTTAATTGATAAAATCTTTGTCTGCCAGCCTTTATTTTGGGCAAATCTTAAATACATTCTCATTAAGTCGCCCGCAAAAATATTAGCTTCGTCTCCGCCTGCCGAACCTCTGATTTCAAGCATGATATCTTTATCATCCATTGGATCTTTAGGTAGAAGTAGTACTTTTAATTTATGTTCATATTCTTCAATTTTTTGCTCATTTATTGAAATTTCGTTATTTAAAAAATCTCTCATAGAAGAATCTTTTTCGCTGTGCAGCATCTCTTTTGCGTCTTTAATAGCGTCTTTTGCTTCTTTATATTGATAATAAATATTAACCGTTTCTTCCATGGTTTTTCTTTGTTTAGATAAATCTCTAAACTTTTCGTAGTCCTGTATAACTTCGCTTTTTGATAAAGTAACACCAAGCTCTTGATATTTCTTTTCAATTTGTTCTACTTTTTCAAACATTGAATTATCCATTTTTTGGTTTTACCTTTCCGCATGAATTATCTTCATCGCAATAGCCTAATCTTATACATTTAGAAACAAGATGTTCACTAAGCCACGGCTCTTTTTCAATAATTAAATCACACATTTTTTTAACAATTTGTCTGATTTCAAGCTGTGCTCTTGTACATAATCTTAAATTTGCAAGGTGTATTAATTCTCTTAAATTTAAACTTACAACCATAGAGCTTGTTGTCGCATTTGGTAATATAGCTCTTGCATCCTCCGCTTTAATACCTGAATTTAAAAATTCGCAATATAGCTTTGAAACTTCTTCCATGTGCTTATTAAATTTTTCCAAAAGTTCGGGCTTATCTTCAATAGCAGGAGGGATGATATAGTCAAACTCACCTTTTTCTTTAACATATCTTTGAGATTTTTGAGAAAAACTCATGTGCCTATGTCTTACAAGCTGATGAGTAGCGGCTCTGGAGATATTGTTAATTGCAAAAGTAACTTGTATATGTTCAATTGTAGAATAATGACCCGATTTAATTACTTTTTTTATTAAAGAGAGCTTCTTTTCTCTGTCGGATGTAATGTTATTATATACTTCAACTGCGCCATCTGCGCTGTAACAAGTTCTGCAAGCGGTGTAAATAACGTCTATAAGATTATTTGGAATTGATATTAAAGTTACTTGCGAACTTTTTTTTGCCATATTATACTCCCACAGCCGATAAGTTAAAATTAAACCGATTATTTAGCCGCTAATTGCGCTAATAAGTAATTAAATTAATTCTACAAATAAATTTTTGGCCGGTAATTAGCCGGCCAAACCAACTTTTGCAACTATTTTTTTTCGTAGCGTTTTTTAAATCTTTCAACTCTTCCTTCAGAGTCAAGGATTTTTTGATTACCTGTATAAAACGGGTGACAAGCATTGCAAATTTCAACAGTGATATTTTCTTCAACGGAACCTGTTTCAATTTCGTTACCGCATACACATTTTATAGTTGTTTTTTTGTAATCGGGGTGAATATCTTTTTTCATTATGTTCCCTTTATAGTGATAGTATCTTATAATATTAATTTTACGTTGCTAAAAAAAATATTTCAAGTGAAAAAAATAAATGTTTATATATGGTTTTAAGAAGGTTAAATATATTCCTGATTACTTGCTCTGTAGTCGTTGACACTTTGCCCCTGCCCGTTATTACAAGCGTTTGCACAGCAATCTTAGAACTTCAAAGGTGCATAGGTTCAGCAAGTTTACTACAGGCTTAATTAGACTTTTATCATCAGTTTTTCCTGTTTCCCGCCCTCCTAATGACATGGAAAAAACATCATGGTTTCATCCATGATTTGAGCTTTTGTGCACTAATTCAACACCAAACCAGTGTTAAATCTTTAATTTCACAAGTTTTTTAAATTTTACCCAGCTCATAAGCTAAAATTTGCTCAGAAGCAGTTTTTGGGGTTGGGAAATTAATTTTAGAATAAGGAATAAAACTGATTTGGTTATTGTAACCTACTAAATCAAGCGCTTCTTGCATGGATTTTGGAGGTACAATGCTTTCAAGCTTAGTACTTAGCGCAGCGGATTTTATTTGAGATTTTTTAACCAGAGCGCTTTGCGTAGCTTGAAGGGGGTTTGATGGCATAATTTTAGATAAATTCATTTTTCGCATTTTCCTTTAAATTGTATTTATATAAAACCAAAACAAATAAAAAATTGCTTTTTTGGTGGTTTGATTTGTTTATATTTTTTAAAGATTCCTGCAAGTTCTAAGATCGGGTATTCTTGCTTAATAGTTAGCAGCAAGAGGGATTGTAAAAGGATGAAAATAACTAGCCGTATAGACTTTAGTCTACCGTTGTATTTGGAAGAAGTGCCCGTTTGGTAAGTTGTAGGGTAGACTTCAGTCTGCCATTTA
>CANPYC010000076.1 GCA_947587615.1 Candidatus Gastranaerophilales bacterium
AGATATTGTTGAAAAATTTGGAAGTTTGGATTGTGCATTTAACAATGCAGGGGTGCAAACTCCTCAAAAACCGATGGCGGAAATTACTTTTGAAGAATTTAATAAAACCATCGATGTCGATTTTCGTGGTGTTTGGAATTGTATGAAATATGAAATCGAACAAATGTTAAAACAAAATGGCGGTGCAATTGTTAACACTTCTTCTCAAGGCGGAGTTACGGGATTCCCGGGGCAAGCTGCGTATATTGCTTGTAAACACGCAGTTATCGGTTTAACAAAAACAGCTGCAATTGATTATGCTTCAAAAGGAATAAGAATTAATGCGGTATTACCGGGCGTTATTCTAACTCCTATGGCAAAGGATTTGATTAAAAGAAATCCTGAAATTGAAAAAGAACTTTTAAGAGATATTCCGAAAGGAAGAATAGGAGAACCTTATGAGATAGCTCATGCTGTAATGTGGCTTTGTTCTCCTTATTCAACTTTTGTTGATGGTGCTAGTATATCAGTTGATGGCGGTTTTACGATACATTAAGGAGGTTAAATGGCTAAATTTTTTCAAATTTTATCAATATTATTCATTTTAATTTTTATCGGAAATACACCAATATTTGCACAAGAATTAATCCAAGACAATAATAACGGAATGATTGTAAGAATTTCAGAAATTGAAGTATATCCTGATTATTTAGAAGAATATTTAAAATTTGCAAAAGAAGTTGCATTTGAATCCGTCAAAAACGAAAAAGGTGTTGTATCAATTTATCCGATGTCTGTTATAAAAGATAATACTCGGATTAAAATTTTAGAAATATACAAAAATCAAGATGCTTATAAAAAACACATTGAATCCTCTCATTTTAAAAAATACAAAGAAGGAACTTTACACATGGTAAAACATCTTGATTTAGTTGACACTTATCAGCTTTGTCCCGAGAATTTCAATAAGATATTTAAAAAATCAAAGTAAGATTAAAAATTAAATAACAGATGAATATTCTTTTTATATATCTTATTTTTCTGACTTCTATTCAATAATTTTGTTTTATCGAGTTTTATTTTCTGATTTTGGATAAAATCAGGGAAAGCATAAGGATAATCGCTTCCGTATAAAAGATGAGAAGAATCTGTCATATTTAATAATCCGTATAATTGATTAGGGACTGCAAAACCTGCTAAGTCATAATAAAATTTATTCAGATAAATTTTTACACTGCTTATTTTATTTTTGCTTTTTGACTCTGCCAGTTTTTGAAATCCCTCTAACCTATCTGAAAGTGATGGCAAAAGTGAACCGCCATGCGGAATTATAAATTTAATATCGGAATACTTTTCAAGAGTTGAAGAATAAATCAAATTCAAAACAGCAAGTGTTGTTTCGTGTAAATATAATGCCATAGCAGGCGGATATTCTTTTATGGCGCTATCGGGTAAATTTAGGGTTTGAACAGGATGTAAATCGCCCAAATATACTCCCCCGACACTCGTAGGCAGTTTTATACCAACTGCGTGAAGTTCATCATAAGCATAATTAATTTCTTTTATTGAATTTTCTATATCAGGCAAAGGCAGCGTTGCAAAAAGTTTAAATCTATCAGGGTATTTTGAAACAATAGCTGCTCCTTCATTATTAATTTTTCTAATGAGTTCAACCGTTTCTTTATTATTTCCCCAATATGGGTGAGGACTGGCTAATGATATAAAAGCGGTTTTTATATTCATTTCATCCATAAATTTCAGTTGTTTTTCAACGCTCCAATCAGGTGTTGGCAAGCCATCGGATTCAATGCCTTTTGTGCCATGTTCTAAAAGAGCTTGTTTGTAACAATCGGGAACATAATGCTCGTGTATATCATATATTTCAATATTTTGACCAAAAGCAAACGATTGAACAGCTAAAATTAAAGCTGAAGCTATAAGAAAATTCTTTTTCATTATTATCCCTTTTTCTCTTTCAAAAATTTGGTTAAAGTTTTTCCGCCTATACCCCAATTATCAACATCATTTTCTTTTATAAGTACATAAAAAAATTCTTCATCAACTCCAAGCACTTCGCTTGCAATCCTTGTAAATTCCGAAATTAATTTTTCTTTTTGTTCTTGTGTCGGTCTTACCGCTTCTATTTGTATTATTGGCATATTGTTTCTCCTTTTTTCAAGTTTTATGTCTTTTAAATTACATATTGACATCATGTCAATATAATGATATATTAATTTTGACATTGTGTCAATATATAGACAAAAGGAGTTTAAAATATGCCAAAAGGCTCAATCGAACTTGTTAATTCAAGAAAAGAAGAAATTTTAAACGCAGCGGAAGAACTGTACAAATCAAAAAATTTTAAAGATATTACTTTAAACGATATTGCAGAGCTTACTACGTTCAAAAGAACTTCAATTTATAACTACTTTGAAACAAAAGAAGAAATCTTTTTAACTTTAAATAAAAGGCAATACGAGGCTTGGGTTTGTGATTTAGATAGTATTATTCAAAATAATAATGTTTTATCAAAAGAAGATATTGCAAAAAATATCGCTCATAGTCTTGAAAAAAGAAAAGATTTATTAAGGCTCATGATGAACCATTTTGATATGGAAGAAAACAGCCGGCTTGAAATATTGACGGAATTTAAAATTGCATTTGGTAATTCTATGAAAACTCTAAACAGATTGCTTGAAAAATTTTGCCCCCAAATGCAAGAAAACGACAGAACAAATTTTATATATTCTCTGTTTCCTTTTATATACGGGATTTATCCTTATACAACAGTATCTGATAAACAAAAAGAAGCAATGAATAAAGCCCAGGTCGGATTTATTTACCATAGTATCTATGAAATAACTTATAACTCAGTCAAAATGCTTTTAAAATAATGAGGTAAAAAATGAAATACACTAATTTAGGAAAATCAGATTTAAAAATTTCAAGAATATGTATGGGCTGTATGGGTTTTGGAGATAGCTCAAACGGTCAGCATTCTTGAACAGTTGATGAAAATACCACAAGAGAGATTATAAAAGCAGGACTTGATAAGGGTATTAACTTTTTTGATACCGCAATAGTTTATCAAGGTGGAACAAGCGAGCAATATGTTGGGCGTGCTTTAAGAGATTTTGCGAAACGTGAAGATTATATAATTGCGACAAAATTCATTCCTCGCACCCCTGACGAAATTGAAAACAACATATCCGGGCAAAAACATATTGAAAACTACTTAAATAAAAGCCTTC
>CANPYC010000077.1 GCA_947587615.1 Candidatus Gastranaerophilales bacterium
AACCGAACATCTTATCACGCCGGAGTTTGCCGATAAAATCTCTAAAAAAGCTCTTGAAGAAAAAGATAAAAAAGAAAAATTAACCAATCAACTTAAAGAATTAATTTCAATTTATTCAATAGATAATACCTTAAGTCTTTTAGGGTTTGAAAAAAATGAAGATTTTGTCATTTATAATTCAATTGCAAAAACAATTAAACTTATGCTTAATTTAGTTGAATGCAATATATTCCTTGCAAAAAAAGACTCTCCTCTTTCTCATGCGGGCTCGTCCGACGAAGAGCTATCACAGGATAATATAACAGACTACATCAAAGACGTTATGAAACAAGAAAAAGAGCTTGTTTTTGAAAAAGATGAAATGCAATTTTCCCTTTTTCCAATGAAAAATAACTTTGAATGTATCGGGGTTATTGAAATAATAAGAAAAGTTGAACGTCCGCTGGAGTTTGAATATGCAGATTTAGTTCAAAATATGGCAGGGCTTTTTGTAACCTCTTTGGGTATACAAAAATTAATTGATGAAGTTAAAAGATTAATTAATGCAAAAAACGTTACAACAATTGAACTGCAAAACTTAAGAGCGCAGCTAACCGCAATTATAGGCGACCTTGGCGATCAACAGCAGGCATTTGTTGAAAAGCTTGCTTATGCTTCAGATTTAAAAGGTCAATATAAACGTTCTCACTCAAACGAATGCGCTAATTTATCAAGAGAAATATGCAATGAGTTAGGATTGAATGAAAAAACAACAGATTTAATATACTATGCGGGCTTGTTACAAAACATCGGCAAGATTACCCTATCTGAAGAATTATTCACAAAAAAAGAAAAATTAACGGCTGATGATTGGAATGAACTTAGAAACACTCCTAACGCAGGTGTTGATTTGCTTATGAATATTAATTTCATGTCCGAAGTTGTTCCTTATATCAACTATCAACAGGAAAGATACAACGGACAAGGCTTCCCTGAAGGTTTAAGAGGAAATTCAATTCCTTTAGGTTCGAGAATTATAGCCTTAGCAGGTGCTTATTGTGCACTTGTGCAGGATAGGGCGCACAGAAAAGCTTTAAGTAATGAAGAAGCGCTGAAAATCTTACAACAAGAATCAGGAGTAAAATGGGATCCTAAAATTGTTGATATACTTGTAAAAATTAAAAGTAAAGAAAAATAATATCTGATTATTTTAGGGCATTAATAGTAGTTTTCAGTATTTTCATCAATATTAACAATAATATTTTTGACTTGCGAGTAAAGATTAAGCGTCATTTTATGCGCTTCTCTTCCGAGCCCTGACTTTTTAAAACCGCCAAAAGGGCAGCCTGCATAGCTGTTGGTGTAGTCATTAATCCACATTCTTCCTGTTTCAATAGCTTTTGCTACTCTAAGCGCTCTATTGATATCTTTTGTCCATATCGCACCTGCAAGCCCGTATTCGCTATTGTTTGCCATATCGATTACTTCTTTTTCGTCTTTAAATTTAATTACGCACACAACAGGCCCGAAGATTTCTTCTTGAGCTACTTTCATTTCATTTTTTACGTCTTTTAAAATTGTCGGTTCAAGAAAATTACCGAATTTAAGCTCTTTTGTATTAATTTTTTTACCGCCCGTTACAATTTTTGCGCCTTCTTCAAGAGCTGAATTAATATAATTTAAACATTTATTTAATTGATTTTCATTTATCAAAGCGCCCATTAAAGTTTCTTTTTCCCAGGGTAATCCCGGTTTTATTTTTTCAAATTTTTCTTTTAAATCTTCTAAAAATTGTTCATAGATTGTTTCTTGGACAAAAATTCGAGAACCCGCCGAGCATACTTGCCCCTGATTGAATAAAATTCCGAGCGTTGCACCATTCAGCGCTTTTTGATAGGGCATATCATCGAAAAATATATTTGCGCTTTTACCTCCCAATTCAAGAGTTGAAGGTATAAGCCTTTGAGAAGCCGCATTAGCAATTTTATAGCCGACGGAAGTTGAACCCGTAAAGGCAAGTTTTTTAATTCCCGGATGATTAATTATATAATTACCAACACTATCACCATCACCCGTTAAAATATTTAAAACTCCTTTTGGAAGCAGCTCTTGCACTAATCTTACAGCCTCAAGAATACTTAAAGGGGTATAGCTTGAAGGTTTAAATATTATACAATTGCCGCAAGCTAAAGCAGGAGCAATTTTCCACATACTCATTAAAAAAGGAAAATTCCAAGGAACAATCTGGCCTACAATACCTATCGGTTCATAGGTTATTAAATTGAGAAAATTTTCATTAATAAAAGTTGCGCTGCCTTCTTTTGCCCTCAGTACTCCTGCAAAATATCTTAAATGGTCAATACCTTGAGGTATGTCACTATTTAGAGTTTCTCTAATCGGTTTTGCAGTGTTAATTGTTTCAATATACGCTAATTTTTCAAGATTATTTTCTAAAATATCGGCAATTTTAAGCAAAATATTACTTCTTTCGATAATACCTGTTTTTTTCCATTCTAAAAAAGCTTTTTGAGCCGATTTAACCGCATAATCAACATCTTCTTTAGCTGCTTTTTCGCATTTTGTGATTATTTCATTTGTTGCAGGGCAAATTACATCATAATTTTCATTGTTTGATGAATTTTTCCACTCCCCGTTTATATATAACTTATAATTATCATTTATAAATTCTTTAAACATATTACCTCTAGAAATTATTATAATTAATTGTTACATATATATTAAAATTAAATAATTCCTCTAAAGGGTAAAATGTATTTTAGAATATATTTAAAAATTTTTGCGTTTTAATAAAAATTAGCTATTTGTAAGTAAAATTAAGATAAAAAATAATCACAAATCAGCTTTTCTTTTTTCTTGAAAGGATGTTTTAGTGCTTCTTTAACTCTTTGCTTGAGTGATGGCTTGTAGCAAAGTTTTTTGTACCTATCAACAAGAATAGCTTTTTGGACAATGATTTTATTATATTCTTTTGACTTTTCTTCATTGCATTCAATCTCGGGAGCTAACTCCTTCAATTTTCTTTTGCAATTTAAGATTTCTATTTCCAGTGATTTTTGAATTT
>CANPYC010000078.1 GCA_947587615.1 Candidatus Gastranaerophilales bacterium
TCAACTAACGATGCAATTATGGCAATGAAAGCAAGAGCTGATTATTTATTCATAGAATCAAAATTTGAAAAAAATAATCCCGATTTACTTAATTCAAAATATATAAACTGGGCAAAAGAAAACATATACACAAAATATTATGTTTGCTCTAAAACAAATGAAGATAATATAAAACAACTCTCAGCGCTCGGCGTTAATTCATTTGCGCTTTTTAGCGAACACAAAAAGGAAAGAGAAAGCGAAAGAGAAAATTTTAAAGCAATACTTCAAAATATAAACAGGTTAAATATAAATGACAACAAAACTTCTCTATCAAACTAAATATTTAAATTTCAAATCCGCCCTATCTCCTTCAAACCATGATTGGTGCTACGTTGCAAGAACAAACGACACAAAAGGGCATGATAGCGCTGTTGTTATTACAACGGTTGTTAAATACCAAAATAAAAACAGTTTTCTTTTTCTAAAAACAAAAAGGCCCCCTCTATACGCAGAAAACAAGTCAAAATATTGTCTTGAAAGCCCGGCAGGGCTTATTGGAGATATTGATACAAATGAAACATTGATTGAATGCGCCAAAAAAGAATTAAAAGAAGAAGCGGGACTTATAAGCGATAAACTTTTTTTAGAGCTTACAAATTCATCATCAAGCTCAGGCCTAACTTCTGAAACTTTAAGCTACACAACCGCTTTTGTTGATGATTACAAAGCTCAAAAAGCCTTATCGGACGGCGGAATAATTCTTGATAGAATACTTGTTGATGTAAATTGCGTTTATGATTATTTCAATTCTTTAGATAAAAAAGAATACTCAATTGCTGCTGCAACCGTTTGCGGGGTGTTTTTTGCGCTTGAGCGATTAAAGAATATTAATTTTTAATCCTCATTCAACGATAACACAGCCATAAAAGCTTCTTGAGGAATTTCAACCCTTCCTACGGATTTCATTCTTTTTTTACCACGCTTTTGTTTTTCTAAAAGCTTTCTCTTGCGTGTAATATCACCGCCATAGCACTTATCTAAAACAGATTTTCTAAGCGCTTTAATATTTGTTCTTGCTATTACTCTGCCGCCTATTGCCGCTTGAATTGCAACTTCAAAAAGCTGACGGGGGATAATTTCTTTTAATTTATTTGTTAATTTTTGCCCTATGTTATAAGCGCTATCCTTGTGACATATAACGGATAGTGCGTCAACTACCTCATTTGCCAACAATATATCCATTTTAACAAGATCGGATTTTTTATAATCGCAAAATTCATAATCTAAAGAAGCATAACCCTTTGAGCGGGATTTTAATTGATCGTAAAAGTCTGTTATAACCTCAGATAATGGGATTTGATATTCAATATTAACTCTTATATCATCAATATATTGCATATTGATAAATATACCTCTTTTATCCTGACACAATTCCATCAAGGTTCCTACATAGTCGTTTGGAGTAAATATATTTACTTTTACATAAGGTTCTTCAATGTAATCTCTATACTGCGCTTCAGGAAGCTCTGCAGGGTTATCAATTTCAACCATTGACCCATCTGTCTTATAGACATGATAAATAACGGAAGGTGCCGTTGTAATTAAAGATAAGTCGTATTCACGCTCTAAGCGCTCTTGCGCTATTTCCATGTGTAGCATACCCAAAAAACCGCACCTAAAACCAAACCCTAAAGCATTTGATGTTTCAGGTTCATAGGTAATTGAGCTATCTGATAATTTAAGCTTTTCTAAAGCTTCTTTAAGCTCGTGGTAATCTTCGTTATTAACGGGGTATAACCCTGAAAATACCATTGGTTTTGCTTCCTTATAACCATCTAAAGGTGTTTGAGCAGGGTTTTCAACATGCGTTATAGTGTCCCCTACAAAACGGGTAATTTCTTTAATTGAACCTGCAAAATAACCAACTTCACCTGTATTTAATACGTCAACCCGGTTTCTGTTCGGATTTAAAAAGCCAAGCTCAATAACTTCAAATTCTCGCCCCGTTGCCATAAATTTTATTTTATCACCAAGTCTTATTGAGCCATCCACAACTTTAAAAAAGCAAATTGTACCTAAATAAGCGTCATACGCACTGTCAAACACAAGAGCTCTAAGCGGTTTATCCGATGTATCAAGTGGCGCAGGAATATATTTAACTATTGCTTCAAGTACTTTATCAATATTTTCACCCGTTTTAGCGCTAACCGGAATTGCAATTGAAGAATCAATCCCTAAAACGTCTTCAATTTCTTTCTTAACTCTTTCAACATCGGCTGATGGCAAGTCAATTTTATTTATAACGGGAATTATCTCTAAATTTTGCTCCATTGCAAGATATACATTAGCTAATGTTTGAGCTTCCACCCCCTGAGTAGCGTCAACAATTAAAAGTGCACCTTCACAAGCTGCTAAAGAGCGTGAAACTTCATAAGAAAAATCAACATGCCCCGGGGTATCAATTAAATTTAAAATATATTCCTTACCGTCAGTCGCCTTATAGTTCATTTTAGCGGCATTTAATTTAATCGTTATACCACGCTCACGCTCAATATCCATAGTATCTAAGAGCTGATCCTGCATATCTCTTTTAGAAATTGTATTTGTAGCTTCAAGAAGTCTATCTGCTAAAGTTGATTTACCATGGTCAATATGAGCAATTATGCTAAAGTTTCTTATGTGATTAAGTTTTTCCATAGGTTTTATTATACAATAAAAATTTTTTAGTTTTAAAGTTGATAAAAAATATTTTAGTTTTTTGTTTCATTTTTTAAGTTAAAAGGTTCCAAGTTAAAGATTGTCGGAGCGACCCTTACAATGACGGGTGAGAGAAGATGTTTTAAGGATACGTCATTAGCGAGGACAGAGGATGTTTTAAGCCGAAGAGCAGACTTTAGTCTGCCATCTTGAAGCTGTCACAGTGGAGGATTATAATTACAGGGTAGACTTTAGTCTACCCCCTTACCCACAGTATCATTAGAGAGAGTAACAGCAGGGTAGACTTTAGTCTACCATTACTACCATCTCACTTGGAAAAAGTACATCGATAAATTGTAGGGTAGA
>CANPYC010000079.1 GCA_947587615.1 Candidatus Gastranaerophilales bacterium
TATTTAGAGCATGGACAACAGAAAATTAATAAAAAATTTCATTAAATTTTTACAAAAGTTAATGTTTGAGGGGTGATGAATGCTAATGCCATAAATATCCGACTTTTGTTTGTTTAAATACATGCTTAATTTTTATGTATTTAAATCTTGACAGTTGTCATAAAGCCAATTTAAATAATCCTTTGAGCCTTCAAGGATTGGTATTGAAATTATTTGAGGTAATTTATAGGAGTGAAGTTTTTTTATTTCTTTTTCAATCTCTTTAAACAAATTGCTTTTTGTTTTGATTGTTAAAAGCGTTTCATTATCTTCATTAATTTGATTATTCCAAAAATAAACTGATTTTACTTTTGGAATAATACTACAGCAAGCCGCTAACTTTTTTTGAACAAGAGTTTTTGCAATTAAGAGCGCTTCTTTTTCGCTCTGCGTTGTACATTTTATTATGCAGTATGTCATAATTTATCAATTTCTCTTATTGACCAGATAAAGCATTAACTTGTTCTTGAACATATTTATCATCAGGAGCAAGTTCTTTTGCTTTTTCAATTGCCTCTTTTGCTGAAGTTAAATATTTATCTTTATGGGTTTGATTGTACAAATATTCATTTGCGTATGAAATATATAAATAAACTATATAATCTTTTTCTTTAAGCTTTTCAAAATATTTTACGGCATTTTCCATATTTCGATTTTTATAGCTTGCGTAAGCGATTCTTTTAAGTTTGGTTTTTAAATCTTCGGGTTTATAGAAATTTTTTGAAGCTTCATCCTTGCTTATTATTATTGACACTCTATCCGAAGATTTTTTAACATCCAAAACATTTGAATTGAGTATGTTGTATTTGCCCTCATTTACCCATTCAGCCGTAGGAATTGCAGTACGAATTTCCATTACACTTTCAATACGCTTATCTGTCATAGGGTGATCATCACTCAGAGTTTTAACATTTGGCAGGGCATTCATAAATGTCAGTGCTTCCATACCTTTATCAGTGTCAAACCCCGCTCTGGTCATAAGCTCCATACCCATTGCGTCTGAAATATATTCCATATTTCTAAGCTCGGCAAGATATTTTTTCTTCATAACCGTCATACTGAGAGTGTTTGATCTTCCGGAAAAGTTTTTTAATCTGTTTAAATTTGCACTCATTTCAGCAGTGCGCTGCTGATGACCTAAAATTTGATGGCTCATTTCATGACCTATAACAAATGCTAAAGCGTCTTGATTTGTATAGAGGCTATCGTATAAAGCAGTGTTAATATATATAAGATTAGCACTTGTAGTTGAAGCGTTAAAGTCTTCTTCCGATTTTCTAATTGCTATTCTCCAGTTGACATAATCAAGGTTATTTGCTCGAATTAAACGTTCTGCGATTCTGTAAACGTTATAAAAATCAATATCAGCAGGCTGAATGTTTACGCTTTGCATGTTTTTGCTTAAAATGGTTTTAATTTTTGAATTATATATTTTATCATCTTTTGCAATTTTTGCTTTATAGTCGTTTTCATTTACTTTTGGGATATTTGAAATTGTAATAAGTTTGGGGTCTTTAAGTTCTATACTTGTGTCAAACTGCGGCATAGAGTATTTTGCCGTATGTTTTTGCACGGATTCATATTTAATATTTTTTGAAGTTTCTTTCAGCTGTTTGTCTAAATAAGAACTTGCAAAAACAGGCACACTTATAGATGTTGCAAGCAAAAATACAAAAATAATCTTTTTCATTAAAAGCTCCTTAATTACGATAATTTTAATATAAATTCATCTCTTTGGCAAATCATAAACCAATTTATTCAATTGCTTTTACAGTTGTGAGAGCGAGGGCGTCAAGAAAGGCAGATAAAAGAAGAAGGAGTGAAACCCGATAGCGATATTACAAAAACTTAATATTGCAGCCTTTTCATCCATCATTAGCATAGTGGAGAATTATAAAAGGATAAAAAGGCATAGGTTTATCAAGGTTTAACTCATGGTAATCTTGCCGAATGGATACTTGTTCCAAGTGCAATGATAGACTGAAGTTAAAATGGTGGAGCGAAGTCCACCCTGCGGATACGGTGCAGAATTGTAATTGTAGGGTAGACTTTAGTCTACCATCTGAAGTTAAAACGGTGGAGCGAAGTCCACCCTACGACGGAGAATTGTAATTGTAATTGTAGGGTAGACTTTAGTCTACCATCCTAATTAGCAAGGGGGGGGGATTATAAAAGGATGAGAATAGAAAACCGTAGGGTAGACTTTAGTCTACCATCCTAAAGCTGACTTTAGGGGTTTTGGTTTTTAATTTAGAGCTATGGATATTAGTTTTAGGTTTAAAAAAAGCAGCCTTTTAAGCTGCTTTTAATGTAATGAGTAAGTTCACGTAAAATGAATAATTTGTATAATAACTTGTTATGATATGTTGAATAATTGTGAATTATATTCTCATATCTTCCATTACTTAATAAGTTTAGTTAATGAAGATGTAATATCTTCTCCTCCATACAAAACAATGTTTTTATTCAACACAACTTCATATCCTTTATCCTTAGCTTCCTTAACAAGAATTGCTGATATATTTTTATCAATTGTTTTTAGTTTATTTGTATAATCATCTTGAATAGTTTTTCTTTTTTTCAAGAGTTCTTCATCATATTTCTTTACAAGTTTAGCTTTATCTTCTTGTGTTGTTTGTTTATCAATATCAGCTTTAGCTTTTGCAATCCATTTTTCAAGTTCATCTGTTTTCTTTTCATGCTCTTTTTTTAATGCCATAAATTGTACAGACTTAGATAAAACACCGTCTACATCAACAATTGCAATTTTAGATAAATGATTATCCGATAATGCAAAATTGTGTATATTAAATCCGATTAAAAGCATTAATAAATATATAGTTCCTCTTTTTATTTTCTTCATTTTCTTTTCCTTCTATTAACTTTTTATTACTTTGTTTTTTTAATATTATCCATAGTTATTTCAGGTTTAGCTAAAGCAGGTTTTAAGTGATTTGTTTTTGCAA
>CANPYC010000080.1 GCA_947587615.1 Candidatus Gastranaerophilales bacterium
TGTGAGAGGTAGGTAGCGCAAGCTAACGCAAGCCAATTGAAAATTAAATAAAATTAGATAGCGTCAGGGTCTGTGGCGCAGCGGTAGCGCAGGGGACTCATAATCCCTTGGTCGTGGGTTCGAATCCCTCCGGACCCAAATTTTACTAAAGAGAGTTGTTCTATACTCTCTTTTTTAGTGTCCGTTCGGGATGCAACCTCAAGGGTTGCCCTCTCGTAAAACTTACCCATTGGGGTAACTTTTACTCGGCAGAGTCTCCGGACCCAATTTATAACCAAAAGAGAGTTGTTCATACTCTCTTTTTTAGTGTCCGTTCGGGATATGACCTCAAAGGTTATTGTAGTTTGTTATTAATTGAGTAGTTTGCTTTTTACGGATAGTTTGCTTTTTTTTGGTGGTGTTGGCTTCATGTTTGGATTTGAGCTGTTGGAAATAATCAGAATACCGCATAGAAGTTCAGTCATCCTCACTTCATTGGGTACTTCGCTTTGTAAAACTATCCATTTATAAAACAGTCTTTTTGGACTTTTTCGCAGATGTTCGGTTAGTATGATTATTACATTGGTGTTGAATTAAAACTATTACCCTGCCTGCATTTCGGCTGTTTGTTTGAAATGTACGCTTAGTTTGCGCAATTTCTCGAAATGTCCAATTTGAAAATTAGCAAAAAATTAACTTAATATGTTAGGCAAAATAACAAAAAATTCTATAGTACATACATTATTAAATTAAAATTTTTAAGTTTTATGTTTTAGAACTAACTTAATAAATTTCTGCACCAATCTCTTTAAATATAACTAATGCTTATTGGTCTAACAAATCCTAACGATTTAAAAAATGGTCATTTTCATCTTTAAATATTCTTGTAGGATTATCATTGTGTAATTGTCCTTTTAAGCCCGGGGTGGATAACCATTCTCTATGGCTTTTATAAACTGCTTCTGCTAAATATTCGCTTGGCACTATATGATATTCGGGATTATCAAGTTCATTTAAAGAAACAAGTATATATTTAATATGAGGAGCAAACAATTTTTCACATTTTTTATTTAACATCCATTTCTTTTGTTTATACTGCGTTGTTTTCGCCTGAATGGCTACTTGTTTATACGTTGTTCTGTTTATAGCTTAAATCAATCGCTCTATACTGATAGTTTAAAAAAAGAACTTCTATCAAAATTAAAATCAGTTGATCCGATTAGATTTGAGCAAATAGTTCTTGAACTTATGGAAAAAATGAATTATGGTGTTGGTTCTATGACAAAAATGAGCCACGATGGCGGTATTGACGGAATTATTGATGAAGACGAATTGGGACTTGAGAAAATTTATCTTCAAGTAAAAAGATATTCAGACAATAAAGTTAATGAAAAAGAAATGCAAAATTTCGCTGGCGCTTTAGGGTGTTCTCCTGTTAGAAAAGGTGTGTTTATAACGACAAGCTATTTTGATGAAAGAGTAAAAAGGAAAGCAGAAACGATACAAGGCAAAGTTATAAGACTTGTTGACGGTGAAGAGTTAATAAGATTGATGATTAAACATAACATTGGTGTACAAACCAAAACAAAAATAGAAATTAAAAAATTGGATGAAGATTTCTTCATTGATGAAGAATAATTTGTTGTATTATAAATGCAATCAAAATGCCCTAAATGGACATTTTTTGTTGAGTAACTATAATTGTATAATATACATTTGTCAAGCTGGTACAAATATATATTCATATAAATACTATTTTGCAGAGATTTTCATATCTTAAAGTTGACAAAAGTCAATTTTATGCTATAATCAAGATAAATAATGGAGGGTAACATGCCTGATAACAATATAAATAACAAGATTATTGAATTATTAAAACAAAATAATATGACGCAAAAAGAACTATCAGAAGTAACCGGCATAACTAAATCTGCAATTTCAAGATATGTAAAAGGTGACAGATTGCCAAGAGGAGTTAATTTGATTAAACTTGCTCAAGCATTAAAAACAACCCCGGAAAGCATTATTGATGAAGAAACAAATGATATTGAAACAATTAAGGCTCTAATTGCAAGAAATGCAGGAAATTTAACAGATAATGAAAAGATGGAAATTATAACCCTTTTAACAGAAAATAAAAAGGAGAAATAGTATTGTGCATTTAGTAGCAGATACATATGAACACATAAAAATAACAGCAATTAATATTCTGGAATACTATGATATAAAATGCGTTCCTATAAGTGCTTTTGAAATTGCAAATAAAATCGGATTATCAGTGATTCCGTATTCTGCTTTTGGTGAAAAAGCAGAATTGCTAATGAAACTATCTGAGGACGGTTTTATTAATGGTAAATCTATATACTATAATGATGAATGTAAAAATTACGGAAGAATAAATCAAACTATTATGCATGAAATAGGACATTATATTTTAGGACATAAGTCCAATGGTGAGGAAGAAGAAAGCGAAGCAAATTTTTTTGCAAAATATACACTTGCACCGCCACCATTGATACATAAAATGCTTGATAATCCAAAAATAGAAGATATTGCTGAAAATTTTGATATAAGTTATACCGCTGCACGAAATGCACTAAATTATTATCAAAAGTGGTGTTGTTACGGTGGAATTGATTTTACACCGTACGAACAAAAATTATTAAAGTTATTTAATGTAGCATAAGAAAGGAGTAAACGGGGATATTGATTAAAAGTTTAAAATTTAAAAAGCATTATAAATATTGCAGCAACAATAAATACAATGCTTTACTTATGGATATAGTATCCACTACGCAAAATGATTATACCATATCCATAAAGAAA
>CANPYC010000081.1 GCA_947587615.1 Candidatus Gastranaerophilales bacterium
CACTCGGATGCAACTGCAAAATAGAAGACGGTTACGTAAGCGCAAGCGCTAAAAAGTTAAACGGCGCAACCGTATGTTTTGATATACCTTCTGTCGGTGCAACGGAAAATGTAATGATGGCTGCGGTTTTAGCAGATGGTGTTACGGTAATACAAAATACCGCTCAAGAGCCTGAAATTGTTGATTTGGCAAATTTCCTTAAGGCAATGGGTGCTAAAATCGAAGGAGCAGGGACAAGCCAAATAGTTATAACGGGTGTTAAACAGTCCGATTTAAGAGGGTGCGAGTATACAACTCTACCCGATAGAATTGAAGCGGGTACATATATGAGTATCATTGTTGCTTCAGGCGGAAGCGGAATTATAAGAAACGTTTTTCCAAACCATTTAACTCTTTTTACGGGTAAACTTCTTGAAATGGGCGCAAGTATAAAGCTTATTGAACCTAACGCTTTTGAAGTTTCAAACCATTCAAGATTAAAAGCAATGAATTTCATAACTCAACCTTATCCCGGTTTTCCTACCGACCTGCAAGCTTTGGCTATGGCGCTATTATGCTGTGCGGATGGAATATCCGTTGTTACAGAAAGCTTATATGAAAATCGTTTTATGCATGTTAGCGAATTATGGAAAATGGGTGCAAATATAATAATCAATAAAAAACATGCAATTATAAAAGGGGTTGATTTTTTAGTCGGTACTCAAGTTCAATCAACTGACCTAAGAGCCGGTGCAGCGCTTGTTACTGCTGCTGTTATGGCTAGAGGTGAAACGGAAATCAGTTCGCTTCATCATATAGATAGAGGTTATGAAAATTTTGTCGAAAAACTGCGTGCTTTAAATATTGATGCAACAAGAATTAATGATGAACAAAAAGATATAAATAATGAATTATCGGGAGAAAACAATGCCGCAAGAGTTTAAAAGATGGTACGACCATGACCCTTTAATGTTAAAAGTTATAAATATTCTAAAGGATTATCAGGACGAATTAAGAGTTCAAGCTGAGCTTTTTTTAGCTAATATAGAAAGCAAGGTTTCAAAAGAAGCCGTAAATAAATTTTATTTTATGGTTAAACCCTTAAATGGCGGTTCAAGATGGTATGATAACGACCCTGTTATATCAAAAACAATTGAATTACTTAGAGTTGTTCCGCTTGATGTGCAAAAGAAAGTTGCTCAAGAATTTATTGACACGCTTAAAAAGAACGGAATTACCATTCCCGACTAATCTTTCATTAATTTCATTCAGTGCTTTTTTTGCTCTATCTTGCGCTCTTATTTTAGTTAATTTAATTGAATTTGAAATTTTAAAATATTCAAAGCAGCGCTGATAGGTATAATCTCTAATTTCTTTTGAAATAGCTAATCGTGCTTCATAGTTAAATAAATCATTTTCAGACATTTCATCATCATAATATTCGCTTATTTTATCTTCTAATTGTTCAACTAAAAGCATTGTTACTCCTTTGAATATTCGTCAATTTTTTCTTTTATAATTGCTCTTGCTCTTGCAATTCTTGATTTAACAGTACCTATTGAAGCTTTAGTTATATTTGATATTTCATCATAACTTAACCCTTGAATTTCTCTTAGCGCAATCGGGATTTTATAGTGCAGAGGAAGATTTTCTATTGTTGTTTTAATTATATAGTCAAGCTCACTATACAAAAGCGCATTTTGCGGGTTTGAATTATAATCGGGGATATCAAATTCCGCTTCGTCATCATTTTTAATCAGAGTAATTTTATCATTTATTTTTCTGTTTTTTCTTAAATAATCATAATATGAATTAACAATAATTTGATTTAACCAAGTTTTAAAGCAGTTCGGGTTTTTTAATTGTGTAATTTTTTTATTAAGTTTGATTAAAACATCCTGCATAATATCATAGAGTTCATTATCGTCTTTTTTTAAATAAAAAAGAGTTGTATAGATATTATTTTGCTCATCTTTAATTAGCTCTCCAAGAGATGATTTATCGCCGTTTATTGCTTTTTTTATGATTTCTAATTTAGTTTTGTTCATAAATACAGACTATTCAATTTTTAAATCTTTAGCTATAATCATTTATATATAGTCGTATTGGTAATTTATTAACGGTTTATTTATAATGGAAAAACAAACAAATATTAAACAAAAACTACTCGAAGATAAAAATATTTATTTAATCACAACATCCGATAATTTTAGCTCGGATGACGATTTTATTGATTACGCTGCCTATGCGCTAAAAAGCGGGGTTAAAATTATTCAATATTATGAGGATAATAAGCCCCCAAAAGTAATGGTTCAAATAGGCAGAAAATTAAGACAACTCTGCTCTGAATTTTCTTCCTTATTTATCATCAAAAGCAAAGTTGATATTGCAAGGGTTTTAAACGCTGATGGTGTACATTTAGATAAAAATGATATTGAAGTACACTTTGCAAGAGATATTTTAGGCGAAGATAAACTCATCGGAATTTCAACCCAATCAACTAACGATGCAATTATGGCAATGAAAGCAAGAGCTGATTATTTATTCATAGAATCAAAATTTGAAAAAAATAA